>DATCPY010000030.1:0-27826 GCA_036569845.1 Candidatus Limnocylindria bacterium
GCCCGTCGAGTGCAGCCGCGTGACCCGGTATTCCTTGTCGGTCAGGGCATCCACGAGCGCACCGGCATCCTCGGAATGGACGATCGCGATGACGAGCTTCATGGCGGCGTGAGTGTAGGTGCGGGCAGCAGCTGCTCGACCACCCGCCAGACGTCGGCTGCGACCGCATCGACGTCGCGGTCGGCGGCGATCACCGCGAACCGTTGCGGCTCGGCCTTCGCGAGCCGCAGGTATCCGTCACGCACCCGCTCGTGGAACGCGCGGGCCTCGGCTTCGAACCGATCCCACGCCCGGCCCGGCTTGCGTGACGCCGCGCGTCCCTCGGCCGCTTCGACCGGAAGGTCGAGCAGGATCGTGCGCGCCGGCCGCGTATCGCCAACGGTGAAGTCGGTCACCGCGCGCAGCTGATCGAGGTCCGCGCCGTGCCCATACCCCTGATACGCGAGCGTGGAGTCGAAGAACCGGTCGACGATGACGATCTTGCCCGCGGCGAGCGCGGGCCGGATGACATCGCGCACGAGCTGCGCGCGAGCGGTGCTGTAGAGGAGCGCCTGCGCGTTCGGCGCGAGCGGGATGTCCTGCGCGTGCAGCACGATGTCGCGCACGCGCTCGCCGACCGGCGTGCTGCCCGGCTCGCGGACCGCCACGACATCGCGGCCCTCGGCCCGAAGCCGGTCCGCGAGCCGCTTCGCCTGCACCGATTTGCCTGACGCCTCCCCGCCCTCGAAGGAGAGGAAGAGGCCGTTCACCTATGGATCTGGACGCGCCGGTACGGCTCGTAGCCGGAGCTGCGGGAGCTCAGGTTCGCGCGCTCCACGAGCTCGTGCTGCAGCTTGCGGACATACGCGTTCTGCGGCTCGAGCTCGACCTCGTCGCGGGCGCCGTTGGAGACCGCGTCGATCGCCTCGCGGGTCTCGTCCAGGGCATCCTCCTCGGGGCCGCGTCGCAGCTCGAAGACGCTCGTGAGCGCGCTCGCGATCTGAGACGTGGAATTGCTGCGCGCCACATAGATCGGGACGCCATTCGACTCGGCGTTCCGCAAGCGCGGCGTCTTTCTGCGGTAGTAGTTCTTGAGCGTGATGACGACGTCGGCATCCTCGGGCTCGCGGACGACGGCGACCGGGAGGTTCAATCCTCGCGCGGCCTCGTCCAGCCGCGACCACGAGATGCCGAAGGGATACACCTTCACCGTTTCGCGGATATCGCGTGTCGGGGCCCGCGGCGTGCTCCGGTGCTCGACCGCCTCCGCCGGCGCGCGGGTCGCCTTCGCGTTCGACACCGTGACCTGACCCGCGACGTCCCGCTCGCGCTGCTGCGGCGAGACCGGCATCCCAAGGAGGATCGAATCGACGGTCTGCGCGACGTCCTGGTAGATCGAGACCTTCTGGTACGCCTGGATCTCCACCAGGACCTGGAATGTCGGGGGCGCCTTGCGCTCGAGGACCGACTTCTGGGTGCCACGCCGGCGAGCCTCCTCGTCACCCAACGTCACGGTCTGGATCCCGCCGATGAGGTCCGACAGCGTCGGGTTGAGCATGAGGTTCTCGAGCGTGTTGCCGTGGGCCGTCGCGACCAGCTGCACGCCGCGCTCGGCGATGGTCCGCGCGGCCTGGGCCTCCTGCTCGGTCCCGATCTCGTCGATGACGATGACCTCCGGCATGTGGTTCTCGACCGCCTCGATCATCACCGCGTGCTGCAGGCTCGGCGTCGCGACCTGCATCCGCCGCGCCCGCCCGATACCGGGGTGCGGGATATCGCCGTCACCGGCGATCTCGTTCGAGGTGTCCACGACGACGACGCGCTTCTTCAGGTCGTCAGCAAGCACGCGCGCGATCTCGCGCAGGAGCGTCGTCTTGCCGACGCCGGGACGGCCGAGCAGCAGAATGCTCTTCCCGGACTCGACGACGTCGCGGACGATCTCCATCGTTCCGTACATCGCGCGGCCGACCCGAAGGGTGAGCCCCACGACCTTGCCCGCGCGGTTGCGCAAGGCGCTGATGCGGTGGAGGGTCCGCTCGATGCCGGCGCGGTTGTCGCCCCCGAACTGGCCGATCCGAGAGATGACGTAGGCGATGTCCTCGGCGGTCACCTCGCGACGCGAGAGCTGCTCCTCGCGTCCGGCGAACCGGGCCTCCGGGATACGGCCGAGATCCATGACGATCTCGAGCAGGCCGTTGAGGTCCTCGAGGGCCCGGACCCGCTGGCAGACGTCGGGCGGTAAGGCATCGAGGATCGCGTCGAGGTCGTCACGCACGATCGTCATCTCACCACCGCCGGCGCCAACGCCGACTCTTCGATGCGAACGGCCAGTTCTTTGACGAAGAGCATAGCCGTCGCGATCTCGCGAAAACCCTCGGAGAGCAGCGCACGGGCCACATGCTCCTCGTACGACCGGACCGGCGAGGTGATGAGCCGGCCGCTGGGAAGCTCGAGCGTCGTCGCGCGCACGACGTCGCGCACGAGGTCGATGTCGCCGTCGATCGAGCGGGCCTTCACGACGTGCGGGTGGCTGTCGAGGCCGCGAAAGCTCACGCCGAACGCGCCGACGCGCGGCTCGCCGCCGACGACCATCGTTGTCTCGCGGCGCATCGCGAGCGGGTTGCCGCTCACGAGGAACGGCGGGTCGAACGCCCCAGCCCGGCGGCCGATATCGAAGTCCTCGACCGTGAGCTGCTCGGCGCGCTGGACCGCGTGGGGCGTCGTCGACGCGTAGAACCGGAAGAGGTCGTGCGCGTCGCGGCGTCGCGCGTAGTGACCGTCGAGCTTGCGCGCGGGCGCGCGTAGCGGCGCGCGCGGTGCCGCGAACCAGGTCTCGCGCGTGTATGAATAGAAGCCCGCCTGGAAGAACGTCTCGCGCGCTCGCGCGGCGCCGGCCGCAGGTCCACCCATCGCGGCATCTGCGACGGCGCCGTAGAGGCGGAGCTGCCCGTGCTGCGCCGCGGACGCGGAGATGTGCGACAGCAGCTTGAAGGAGCCCTCTGCGCCGCCCGGATCGGGGACCGCCGCGAGGGCCAGGATGACCCACTCGGGCCGCCGGCCGCTGTAGATGAGCGCGACCGCGCACAAACGGCCGCGGTATTCCTCGACGTACAGGCGGAGCCGGCCGCGCATGCCGATGGTGCCGGGGAGGAGCTTTCGCCAGCCGGCGAGCGCGCTCGAGACGAGCGGCTGCGGTAGGACCGATCCGAGGATCGCATCGGGCTCGCGGCTCGCGGTCGACAAGAAGCGCGCCACGCGCGGGAGGTCCGTCAGCATCGCGGCCCGGACCGGCATCGCCTAGTGCCGACCGATCTTCAGGAAGTAGTCGTGGAACCGGCCGTCGCGCGTGAGCTCGGGATGGAAGGACGTCGCGAGCAGATTGTCCTGACGAGCCGCCACGATCGTGCCGTCGGGCATCGCGGACAGGACCTCGACGCCATCGCCGACCGCCTCGATGAGCGGAGCGCGAATGAACACCGCGTGAAAGGGATCGGACCCGAGCGCCGGCACGTCGAGGTCGGCTTCGAAGGAGTCGAGCTGGCGTCCGAAGGCGTTGCGCCGCACGGTGATGTCCATCAGACCGGCCAACGGGTGCGGGTGGCCCGGCACCTCACGCGCGATGAAGATCGCTCCTGCGCAGGTGCCCCACACCGCCATGCCCTCGGCGACGCGCGCCTTCAGCTTCGGGATGAATCCGTAGTGCAGTGCGAGCTTGCCGATCGTGGTGCTCTCACCGCCCGGGATGACCAGCGCGTCGATGTCATCGAGCTGCTCCGGACGGCGGACATCGACCGCTTCGGTCCCAAGTCGTTGGAAGGTCTCGATGTGCTCGCGGAAGTCGCCCTGCAGGCCGAGGACGCCGGCGCGAGCTAAGCGGTCACCAACCGCGGACGGCAAGGCGTTCGCCCGCGGCGAGCGTGTCGAGCGAGATGCCGCGCATGGCCTGGCCGAGGCCGCGCGAGACGTCGGCGATGAGCTTCGGGTCCATGTAATGCGTCGTGGCCTCAACGATCGCCTTCGCGCGCTTGAGCTGATCCTTCGGATCCTCGGACGCCTTGAAGATGCCACTCCCGACGAAGTTGCCCTCCGCGCCGAGCTGCATCATCAGCGCGGCGTCGGCCGGCGTCGCGATGCCACCGGCGCAGAACAGCACGACCGGCAGCTTCTTCGCCTTCGCGACCTCGCGAAGGAGATCGAGGGGCACGCGGTACTCGGCGGCCTTCTCGCGGAGCTGAGACTCGTCGAGGCCGGCGAGGGCCTCGATGCCACCGATGATCTCGCGGATGTGGCGAACAGCCTCGACGATGTTGCCCGTCCCGGCCTCACCCTTGCTCCGGATCATCGCCGCGCCTTCGCTGATGCGACGGAGCGCCTCACCGAGATCGCGGGCACCGCAGACGAACGGGATGTCGAACTTCTTCTTGTCGATGTGGAACATCTCGTCGGCCGGCGTCAGGACCTCGCTCTCGTCGACGTAGTCGACGCCGATCGCCTGCAGCACCTGGGCCTCGACGAAGTGGCCGATGCGCGCCTTCGCCATGACCGGGATCGAGACCGTGTCCATGATGTCAGTGATGAGCTGCGGATCGCTCATCCGCGCGACGCCACCCTCCTTGCGGATGTCGGAGGGGACCCGCTCGAGGGCCATGACCGCGACCGCACCCGACTCTTCAGCGATCTTGGCGTGCTCGACGGTGACGACGTCCATGATCACCCCGCCCCTCAGCATCTGGGCGAGGCCTGATTTCACGGTCCAAGTGGCCGTGGGAGTGTCGCCGTGGTGTCCATTGCCATTGTTCTTCACCGAACGACAATCGTACCGCTCCACCCCTAAAATCGGAACATGGGCGTGGTCGACGCGAACGTCCTCGTGCTCAACCTGGACTACCAGCCGTTGAACGTCTGCAACGTGCGGCGCGCAGTGGTGCTCCTGGACAAGCAGAAGGCCGTTGTCATTGAGCAGAACGGGCACATCGTCACGAGCGAGCGAAGATCGATCGTCACGCCGTCGGTCATTCGTCTCGCGTACCACATCAAGCGTCCTCGCCCGGTCCTGAAGATGACCCGCAAGGAAGTCCTCGTCCGCGACGACCACACCTGCCAGTACTGCGGCAAGCGCGGCCACGACCTCACCCTCGACCATGTGATCCCGCGCCACCGTGGCGGGCAGCACGTCTGGGAGAACGTCGTCGCGGCGTGCAAGGGCTGCAACCACAAGAAGGGTGGGCGGACCTTGCAGGAGTCGCGCATGGCCCTGGCCCGGCCGCCGTTCCGTCCGCCGTCGACGCCGAGCTACCTCTTCTCGAGCTACATCCGCGCCGGGGAGCGCAAGTGGTTCAAGTTCCTCGGCGTCGAAGACTCAGCGGCCGCTTCCTAGCAGCGGAGGTGGCATCGCTCGTGCGTTCGGCGGAGATCGAATGAAGCTGCTCTTCACCAAGCGCGGCTATAGCCCCATCGGCGGATCCGAAAGCCTCGCGTACCAGTTCGCGACGCGTCTGGCCGCGCGCGGCCACGACGTGCGCGTCGTGTGCGCCTGGCCGACGGAGAAGGAGGAGGCCGCGTACCGCGGCGCGTCCTTCGGGCCGGTGGTGTACGACGACCATCGCACGTTCGTCGACCAGGGCGTTCAGGTCGTGCAGGTGAAGCCACGCGGCGGGCTCCTCGGGATGGCGGCAGACGCCACGACCCTCGTCGACCTCATGCGCGGTGAGCTCCTCGAGCGCTACGCCGAGGATCGCGATCTCATCCACAACGTCGGTCGGGAATATCTGGACTCGAGCATCGACGTCGCCGAGGAGCTCGGCATCCCGCTCGCGCTCACGCCGCTCGCCCACCCTGGTCAGTTCCACGGCGGCGACACGGCGGCGGACTTCGCCCGCTACCGCCGGGCGAGCGTCATCACGACGATGACCGATTGGGAGCGCGACTGGTACGCGGCGCACAGCATCGACAAGGCGCACGTGGTCACGACCGGGATGGGCCCGAACGCGACCGCCAGCGGGGACGCCGCGGACTTCCGCGCGAGATTCAAGATCCCGGCGAGCGCGCCGATCGTCCTCTACGTCGGTCGCAAGGAGCGATACAAGGGCTACATCCAGCTCCTCGACGCGACTGAGCACGTTTGGCGCACCCACCCCGACGCGCGGTTCGTCTTTATGGGTCTGCCCGGGTTCTACTCGACGTTCTTCGACGACTTCCAGCGCTACGCGGACGATCGGGTCATCCACCTCGAGAACGCGTCAGCGAATGACAAGGACGCCGCGCTCGCGGCGTGCTCGCTCTTCGCGATGCCGTCACGGCATGAGACATTCGGCCTCGGCTACCTCGAAGCCTGGCTGCACGGCAAGCCTGTCATCGGCGGTGACATCCCGGCGCTCCGTGAGGTCATCGACGACGGCGGCGATGGGATCGTCGTGCGGCAGCGCGCCGACGCGGTCGCGAGCGCGATCCTCCGCCTGCTCGATGATCCAGCGTCGGCCGAGGCGATGGGCGAGCGGGGCCGGGCCAAGGTCGAATCGCGGTGGAGCTGGGGTGCGGTGATGGACCGGGTCGAAGCGGCGCACGCGATCGCGATGGGGACCGAGAAGGCCACGACCGCCGCCTAGGCTGCGGCGGTGCGCGTCGTCATCGCGAAGAAGCTCCTCTCCACGGTCGGTGGCTCAGAGGCCCAGGCGCGCGCCCTCGCCGCTGCGCTGCGCGATCGCGGCCACGATGTGACGCTCGTCGGGCTGCGGCCCGCGATCCGCCGAGCGGGGGTCCCCGAGCGCGTGTACGCCGCCCCGCCCGGCGACGTCGCGATCGAGGATGGCGGTCTTTGGTACCGGTTCATCGCGAGCCCCGCCGCGCTCGTCGAGGGCATCCTGCCGATATCGCTGATCGGGACCGAGCGGCTCGCATCCGCGGTCGCCGGCGCCGACGTCGTCCACTGCCTCGCACGCGAGTGGGCCGGACCGTACGAGCGGGCCGCGCGCGCGGCCGGCGCGGCGTTCATCGAGACGCCGCTCGTGCACCCGGGGCAGGCGTTCTCCGGAGACGGCGCGGCGGATGTCGCGCGCTATGGCCGCGATGACGCGGTCATCGGTCTCACCGAGTGGGAAGCCGAGTGGTACCGAGCCCACGGCGCCCGGCGCGCGTTCGCCACCGGCGTCGGGCCGATCATGCCGGCACCGGTCTCCGATCGCGCACCCGAGCCCGCGACGATCCTGTTCGTCGGCCGCAAGGAGCGGTACAAGGGCTACGACGCGCTCCGCGGCGCGGCGCGCCTGGTCTGGCGCGAGCGTGCGGACGCGCGGTTCGTCGTCATCGGCCAGCGCCGGTTCCTCGGGCCGGCGCCGCTGGCCGACGCGCGCTGGTCCGAGCCGGGCATCGTGAGCGAGGCGCGCAAGGCCGAGGCGTACGCGAGCGCGACGATGCTCGCGATGCCATCAGAGCACGAGACCTTCGGACACACGTACCTCGAGGCATGGTGCACGGGGCGGCCGGTCATCGCGGGTGACATCCCGCCGCTGCGCGAGGTCGTGCGCGAAGGCATTGACGGGCTGCACGCCACGAACGATCCGCGCTCGATCGCCGACGCGATCCTCACGCTGCTTTCGGACCCGGCGCGCGCGGCGGCGATGGGCGCCGCCGGACGCCGGCGCGTCGAGGAGCGGTTCACCTGGCCGGCCATCGCTGCGCAGACCGAAGTCGCCTATCGAGGCGCGCGGCTAGCATGACGTCGATGCGGGGAGTCATCGGCCAGCACGCGATCCTCGACCGGTTGGGCGCGCGCGCGTCGCAGGGCGACGTCGCGCACGCGTACGGCCTCTTCGGGCCGCGCTCGATCGGCAAGCGCACCGTCGCGATCCGGCTGGCCCAGACCCTCAACTGCCTCGACGCAGCGCGCCCGTCGGGCGGCTGCGGCGTGTGTCTGAATTGCGTGAAGATCGAGCGCGCCATCCATCCGGACGTGCGCCTCCTCGAGCGCGACCCGGCAAAGACGAAGATCGAGATCGACGTCGTCCGCGACATGCAGCAGGACCTCGCGCTCCGGCCGCTCGAAGGCCGCACCCGGATCGTGATCATCGACGATGCCGCCGAGCTCAGCGACGTGGCGCAGGACGCGCTCCTCAAGACGCTCGAGGAGCCGCCGAAGCACGCCGTGCTGTTCCTCATCACCCTCGCGCCCGAATCGCTGTTCGAGACGATCCGCTCGCGGCTCCAGCCACTGCTCTTCCGATCGGTCGCATCGAGCGAGATCGCCGCAGGCCTGCGTGCCCGCGGGGTCAAGGACGCCGATGCGTTCGCCGCAGCCGCAGCGGGCCACCCAGGGATGGCGATCCGGCTGGCGTCGGACGAGGATGGCGAGCGGACGATGCGGCGCGCGATGGAGAAGGAATTCTTCGACCTCGTCGGCAGCAAGCTCACCGATCGTTTCGAGTGGGCCGTGAAGCTCGCCGATGAGAGCGACCCCCGCAAGCGCTCGGAGGCGATCGAACGGCGCTTCGATCACTGGATCGAGCTCCTGCGGGACGCCGCGGTGACCGCGCGCGGCCTCGAGGGCGCGCCGCTCCGTCCCGATCGGGCGAAGGAGACCGGGCGCATGGCCGCGAAGACCGACGCCCGTGATCTCGTCGATGCAGGCCTCCTCGTCCAGAAGCTGCGGCGCGATCTGTTCTGGTACGCGAACGCGCGGGCGATGCTCGAGATCCTGGCTCTCAAGCTCCCGTACGTGGAAGGCGTGGCCGGATGAGCCGCACCGTCGTCGGCGCCCGCTTCCAGACGGCCGGCCGGATGTACTTCTTCGAGCCGGGCCCGGTAGACGATCTCGCGATGAACGAATGGGTCATCGTGCAAACCGAGCTCGGCCAGGACGCCGCTCGCGTACAGATCCTGCCGACGGATTCGCCGCTCGTGCAGGTGGACCCGCCGCTCGGGACGGTCGTCCGCAAGGCCACGGCAACGGACAAGTTCGAGCTCGCGAAGCACAAGCGCCGCGAGGCCGAGTCGATGCAGTCCGCGGCCGAGACCGCGCGGCGCCTCGGGCTCGCCGTCCACGTACTCGGGACCGACTGGCAATTCGACGGCGGGAACGTGGTCGTCTTTTACTCGACCGAGGCCACGACCATCGACCTGTCGCCGTTCAGCGCGGATCTCGCCGCGCAGTTCGGCACCCGCGTCGAGCTGCGCCGGCTCGGCGCACGCGACGAGACGAAGGTGATGACCGGCGTCGGCACCTGCGGCCTCGAGCTCTGCTGCTCGTCATGGCTCGACAAGTTCTCGAACATCTCGATCCGCATGGCGAAGGAGCAGGACCTGCCGCTCAATCAGAGCAAGCTCACCGGCGTGTGCGGTCGCCTGAAGTGCTGCCTCATCTACGAGCTCGAGACCTACCAAGAGGTCAAGGGCAAGCTCCCCAAGCTCGGCGACACCTTTCACATCCCCTCGTGCGTCGGCGGGTCGTGCGGCACCGGCGGATGCGCGCAGGTGCAGGGCGTGTCGATGACCAAAGAGGCCATCGTCGTCGGCATGGCCGACGGCAGCCACACCACGCTCACCGCCGAGGAGCTCGGCGTGACGTTCGATCCGGTGCCCGCGCACACGAAGGGCGTCGGCTCGTACGGTTCCGATGAGGTCCCGCGCCAGGAGCGTCCGACGCCCGTCCCGGCGCCAGGTCAAGTTGGTCAGGGACCGCGCCGCCGCCGGCGCCGCGGCGGACGCCGTCGCGGTGGACGCCCCGAGGGTCCGAGCTAGCGGACCCGGCCCACCACGAAGTCGGCGATCTCGCGCAGCGCGTCGCGCTCGGGCCGATCCGGCAATGCACCTAACGCCGCGACCGCATCGTCGTGGAACGACAACGCTTTGGCCCGCGCGCGTTCCACGCCACCCGACTCGCGGATGATCCGCAACAGGTCACGCAGCTCGCCTGGGCTCTTGCCGGGCGCGACGATGCGCGCGGCGAGCGTGCGGTCACCGGAATCGTCGACCGCGTAGATCATCGGCAGCGTCGGCATCCCTTCGGCGAGGTCGCGACCAACGGTCTTGCCGAAGTCGGTCTCATCGCCCGCCACATCGAGCACATCGTCGGTGATCTGGAACGCGAGCCCGAGGCTCGTGCCGTACGCGCCGAGGGCAGCCACGTGCTCCGGCTCGGCGTCCGCGAGAAGGGCGGCGCCCTGACAGCACGCGGCGTAGAGCGATGCGGTCTTGAGCTCGATGCGCTCCATATACCGTGCTTCACTTGGCAGCGCGCGCGTCGCCGTGACCTCGTTGAGCTCGCCGTCGCACAGCGCGAACACGGTCTGCGCGACGATGGCGATGACCTCGGGTTTCGGCAGCACTGCCGCGAGCGCGTAGGCCTTCGCGAACAGGTAGTCGCCGACGATGAGCGCGACGTCGTCATCCCACGTCGCGTTCACGGTCGCCACGTTCCGCCGCAGCTCGGCCTTGTCGACGATGTCGTCGTGCACGAGCGACGCGGTGTGCACCAGCTCGAGCGACTGCGCGAGATTGAGCACCACCTCGTGGTCATGAGATGGCCCGAAGCGCGCGGAGAGGAATACGAGCGTCGGCCGCAATAGCTTGCCCGGCGAGCCGAAGAGATGCTGCACCGCGGCCGCGAACGTCGGATGACCGCCGTTGCCGACCTCGAGCAGCCGCTGCTGCAGCTCGCGCAGCTCGGCGTCGACGGGCGCGTAGAAGGAACGCTCCGCTCCCCTCGTGACCACGCGCGAAGTCTAGGTTCGGTCTAGGGCTTCTTCGTAGGCGGCGGAGGCGTGATGATCTTGGGCGGCGTGGGCCCGGGCGGCTGGGTCTGACCGGGCGGCTGGGTGTGACCGGGCGGCGGCGGCGGCGTCGGTGAGGGACCGCCAGACGACCCCGGCGAGGCGCTCGGCTTCGTCGCGCCGTAGCCGCAGATGTTCCAGTTGAACCGGCCGTAGTTGTACGCGCCGCCGTTCGCCGCGCCGGCCCACTTCGCGATGTCGGGTGCCCAGTCCGCGAACGGGATGGTGATCTTGTAGCAGCCACCGGACAGGTACACGTCACGGTCGTCACTGGTCGGCTCGGTGCCCTGCACGTACGACTCCGTCCAGCGGAAGTTCGACGGGCAGTTCGGACCGGGCAGCTTGCCCGAGCCGTTGCCGCCGGTGAGGGCCGGATTCACGCAGACGACCCTGTCGACGATGCCTGCGGGCCGCTTGAAGTCGTCCGGCGGCAGGCCCCCGGTGACGATCTTCATGTAGTCGCGCCACAGGATGCCCGGGCCGAGCGCCGAGCTGATGCCGTTCATCTCCGAGTTGTCGGAGTTGCCCATCCAGATCGCGGTGAGGCGGGTCGGGGTGTAGCCGATCGCGAGCACGTCCTGCAAGTTGTCGGTGGTGCCGGTCTTGAGGGCGGCGGGACGACCGATGGACGTGAACGGACCGAACACGAACGAGCCGTGCACCGGGTCGGTGTTGTCCTTGAGGATGTTCGTCATGACCCAGGCGTACCGCTCGTCGATCACCTGTTTGGGCTCGGGTGCGTTCGTGTAGTCCTTCACGATGTTGCCGCTGCTGTCGACGATCTTCGAGATGAACGTCGGCTCGATCCGGCGGCCGTAGTTCGCGACCACCTGGTACGCGCTCGCCATGTCGATGAGCCGCATCTCCCCGGCGCCGATGCCGAAGCTGATGCCGAGGCGCGACTGATCGAATTCACGGGTGATGCCGAGCTGATGGATCGTGTCGATGATCGCGCTGACCCCGACCGTGCGCGCGACGTTCAGCGCAGGCAGGTTCAGCGATTCGCGCAGCGCCTGGCGCATCGTCGTCGGGCCGTGCTGCTCCTTCGTCGCGTCCTTCGGGTGATAGGTGGTGGTGCTGCCGTCCGCCAGGTTGAACTCGATGTCGTTCAGCACCGTCGACGCGGTCATGCCGCCTTTGAGCATTCCCGTCAGGTACGTGAACAGCTTGAACGTCGATCCCGGCTGGCGGAGGGCGATGCCGGCGACGTCGTAGTCGCCCTGCACCCTCGGCGAGTGGTCGTAGTAGTCCTTGCTCCCGACGTACGCGAGGATCTCGCCGGTCGTCGGGTCCATCGTGATCAACGCGGCGTTGTTCACGTTCGCGAACTTCAGCCCGTCGACGTGGTCCTTGACCTCTTTCTCGGCGAGCTGCTGCATGTTGTAGTCGAGCGTCGTGTACACGCGGTAGCCGCCGCGGTACGCGGCCTTCTCACCGAGGAGGTTGATGAGCTGCTCGCGCGCGCGGAAGGTGAAGTGCGGCGCGTACAGCGAGGTCTGGGCCGGCGTCACCTTGATCGGCTCGACCTTGGCCACGTCCGCCTGGGCCTGGGTCACGTAGCCGTACTCGACCATCGCGTCCAGAACGAGCGCGCGGCGCGCGTTCGCCGCGGCCGGGTTCTGCACCGGGTCGTACTCAGAGGGCGCCTGCGGCAGGCCGGCGAGCAGGGCCATCTGCCCGAGGGTGAGCTGGTTGAGGTCCGCGACGCCGAAATACGTCTTTGCCGCGGCCTTGAGCCCGTACGACTGGTTGCCGTAGAAGATCTGCGAGAGGTACATCTCGAGGATCTGCTGCTTGGTGAAGGTCCGGGTCGCCTCGATGGCGAGGATCGCCTCCTTGATCTTGCGGGTGATGGTGGGCTCGTCGCCGAGCAGCCTGGTCTTGATGAGCTGCTGCGTGATCGTCGAGCCACCCTGGGCGATGCCGCCACTCGCGACGTTCGCCTGGAACGCGCGGATGATGCCGCTCGGGTCGATGCCCGGGTTCGACCAGAAGCTGTGGTCCTCGATGGCGATCGTCGCGTCCTGCATCAGCACCGGGACCTCGTTCAGCTTGACGAGCTCGCGGCGCTGGTCCTCGAGCGTGTACAGGAGATGTTCGCCGGTGCGGTCGTAGATGTAGGTGGACAGCGGGATCGGCACCGTCGCGAGATCGTGCGCCGCGGGCAGATCCGCCGCGAAGTAGCCAAAGAAGGCCGCCGCGGCGGTCCCGGCGAAGATGCCGAAGGTGATGAGGATGGCCGTGAGCACGCCCGCGGTCGCGCCGAGCTTGCCGGCAGCCCCTGGGCGGCGGGACATGCGCCCACCGCGTAGATGGGGCATCCGATACGCGCGATAGGCCCGACCGAACGTGGGCCCACTCTTTGGGGGCATCGGCGGTGCCGGTGCACGGAGCGTGCCGAGGCTCTCCTAGGTGCGCACTAACCAGCCGAACAGCCAAGCGATGAGGCGGCGCAGCCCTGATCGCTGCGGTTTGGCGAGGTCCGCCCGGAGGCGTCGCTGCGCTTCTCGCGCGTCGCCCTCCCAGCTCTCGACGATCGCACGGTCTTCGTCTTTCAGTGAATTGGCAGGCCCCCGGCGCTCCATGGCCGACTCGGCCTCGGGCATCCGCGCGTACACATCGGCGGCGAACGCGTGCGCGGCCGGAAGCTCGCGCGCGATCGCATCGCCGTGCCGGCTCCAGAGCCCGTTCTCGAGCACGAACGCCTGCTTCGTTTGATCGAACATGCTCGTCAGCTCGAGGTTCGCCGCCAGCTCGCGGTCGATCGCAGCCACGGCGCGGTCGAGCCGGGCCTGCGTTTCGGATGAGCGTCCCACGCCCGAATCGTACGTGTATACGCGCAGTGCGTCCATTGTATACGTTCGTTGTATGCTTACGATTCTGATGCCCCGTCCGTTCGCGAAGGCTCCCCTCCCCGCGGCGTACTTCCCGCTCGGCGGGCCCGTACCCGCGGCGGATCTCGTTGGCCGCGAGAGCTACATCCGTCGCGCGACAGCGCGGCTGACCGACGGTAACCACATCCTCATCGCCGGGCCGCGGCGCATCGGGAAGACCTCGGTCATGCTCGAGATCCTCCGGCGGCTACGGCGGAAGGGTCTCTACACCGCGTACATCGACTGCATGGGCGCGACCGACATCCGCGGGCTCGGCGAGCGGCTCGCCGACGCGATCCTCGAGAACGTGTCGGGGGCGGAACGGAGCTTCGAGCACGCGAAGGCTGTCGCCGCCGGCATGCGGCCGACGGTCAAGGTCCGCTACGAGCATCTCGAGCTCGCCCTCGAGCTCGCGCGCGAGAAGAACGCGAGCCGGTTCTTCGACGGCGCCCTCGACCTCCCGCGGGCGCTCGCGGCGAAGACGGGAAAGCGCGTCGTCGTGGCCTTCGACGAGTTCCAGGCCGCGGGGCAGCTCGGTCCGCGGGTCTTCGACCTCATGCGCACGCGCTTCCAGGCGCAGCGCGCGGTGTCGTACGCGTTCCTCGGATCGGAGGAGGGCATCCTCGAGCAGCTGTTCAGCGGGAAGGGCCGCGCGTTCTACCGCTTCGCGCTTCCCCTCGACCTCGCCGACGCCGCCGGGCACCGGTTCGGCATCGACCCAGACGACTGGCTGTCGTACATCGCGGAGAAGCTGAGCGAGCGGAAGCTCGCGATCACCGATGCCGATGTCGACCGCATCCTCGATGCGACCGGTGGCCACCCGCAGGACACGATGCAGGTCTGCGCGGCGCTCTACTACCTGATGCGGGACGCGGGGCTCCGCGTGGTGAGCGCGGAGGCGATCGGCGTCGCGATCGAGCAGGCGCTGCGCGAGCTCGAGCGGCCATTCGCGCTGCATTGGGCCGATCTCGCGAAGGGCAAGTATCTGCAGCAGGTCGCGAAACGGATCGCCCACGGCGCGGTGCTCTACGCGAGCGACGGGGCTGGGGCCGTACCGCGCGCCGAGGTGCTGCGCGCGCTCTCCGCCCTGCAGGCTCGCGGTCTCGTCGCGCATCTCGCCCGCGGGCGATACGAGTTCGTCGAGCCGCTGTTCGGCGAATACGTGCGGCGGCTGGACGAAGCTAGTCTGATGACGAAGTGATGAGCCCGACCCTCGAGCTCCGCCCCGGCGCGAAGGTGCAATATCTCGCCGCCGACAGCGGCGAGTGGCGTGAAGGCACCCTGGTCAAAGCATCGCCGAACGACGAGGAGTGGCTCGTGAAGAACCGCTTCGGGAAGTACTGGCTCGACGTGAGCCGGCTGCGCCCGGCGAACGAGCTGCAGGAGCCCTAACCGCTCGAGGCGAGCTCGCCGGTACCCCCGAGCGGACTCGAACCGCTGCTTCAGGCTTCGGAGGCCTGCGCTCTATCCACTGAGCTACGGGGGCGTGGCCGGAGCGCATGACGAAATGCCCTGCTCCGATGGTGATTCTAACCTTGCGCGGTGAGCCAGACGCCCGCGGAGCGCGACAAAGAGCTGTCCTTGATGCAACACCTCGGCGAGCTGCGAAGCCGCCTGATGGTGGCGTCGTTCGCGGTGCTGGTCGCGACCGCGGTGGGCTTCTACTTCGCGAAGGACATCATCCTGGCGCTCGAGGTCCCCGCGCACCTCGGCAAGCCACTCCAGATCATCAGCCCGACCGAGGGCTTCACGACCTACATGCGGGTCGCCCTCTTTACGGGCATCGCGCTCGCGATGCCGGTCATCCTCTACGAGATCTACGCGTACGTCGATCCCGCGCTCCGGCCGGGCGAGCGCCGGTTCATCCTCCTGCTCGGCCCGTTCATCCTCTCGCTGTTCGTCGGCGGCATGGCCTTCTGCTACTTCTATCTGCTGCCGAGCGCGATCAACTTCCTATTCACCTTCGGCGCTGACGTATTCGAAGCCTCGCCGCGCGCCAGCGAGTACATCTCGTTCGTCACGACGTTCATCCTCGGGGTCGGCTTGGTGGCCGAGATGCCGGTGATCATCTTCGCGCTCACGCGGATCGGGCTGGTCTCCCGGAGCTGGCTCGCGAAGCGGCGCGGCTACATCCTGGTCCTCTGCTTCGTCATCGGTGCCGTGATCACGCCGACCCCGGACCCGTTCAACCAGACCCTGGTCTCGGTGCCGATGTACCTGCTGTTCGAGCTCGGCCTGCTGCTGTCACGCTTCGGCGAGCGCGGGCGGCGCGTCAGGCCCGAGCGTCCCTGACCTTCCGGCGTAGCTCCTCGACGCGCGCCTTCAGGGCAGCCTCGGCACCAAGGTCCGTGGGCTCGTAGTAGCGGCGACCCTTCAGCGAATCAGGGAGGAACGTCTCCTCGGGATCGAAGTGCTCCGCCTTGTCGTGCGCGTACTTGTAGCCCTTGCCGTAGCCGAGCCCGCGCATCAGGCCGGTGACCGCGTTGCGTAGATGCAGCGGCACCGGGTCGGCCCGCGTGCCTTCGATGTCGGCCATGAGCGCGCCGTGGGCGCGCTTGATCGAGTCCGATTTCGGCGCGAGTGCCAGGTACACGGTCGCTTCCGCCAGCGGGTAGTAGCCCTCGGGCATCCCGATGAGGTGCACGGCCTGCTGCGCGGCGGAGGCGAGTACGAGCGCCTGCGGGTCGGCCAGCCCGACATCCTCAGCGGCGAGGATCACCAGGCGCCGGGCGATGAACATCGGATCCTCGCCGGCGTCGATCATCCGCACGAGCCAGTAGAGGGCGCCATCGGGGTCGGAGCCACGGAGGCTCTTGATGAACGCCGAGATGGTGTCGTAGTGCGAGTCCCCGGCGCGGTCGTACACCAGCGATCGCCGCTGCAGCGCATCCTTCACCGCCGCGAGATCGACATGACGCACACCCTTCGGGTCGGGCGAGGCGGCGTCCGACGCGAGCTCGAGCGTGTTGAGCGCGACCCGCGCATCGCCGTTTGCGACGACGACCAGCGCTCCCAGCGCGTCCGGCTCGACCGCGACCGTGTTGTCGAGCCCCCGCGGATCGGCGATGGCCCGCTCGACGATCAGCCGAACGTCGTCCTCACCGAGCGGCTGAAGGACGAAGACCCGCGACCGGGACAGCAGCGCGGAGATCACCTCGAACGATGGATTCTCCGTCGTCGCGCCGATGAGCGTGACGTCGCCCTCCTCGACGAATGGCAACACCACGTCCTGCTGGGCCTTGTTGAAGCGATGGATCTCGTCGATGAACATCACCGTCCGCTCGCCCGTCGCGCGGCGGAGCTCGCGCGCCTCCTCGATGACCCGCCGCAGGTCGGCGACGCCGGCGGAGACCGCCGACAGCGCGACGAAGTGGGCCTTCGCCCGGCGTGCGGCGATCGCGGCGAGCGTCGTCTTCCCGGTTCCGGGCGGTCCCCACAGGATCATCGACGGGACCTGGCCCGCATCGATGGCCTTGCGCAGCACCCGGCCTGGCCCGACGAGATGCGGCTGCCCGACGTACTCATCGAGATCCCGCGGCCGGACCCGCGCGGCCAGGGGCTTCGACAGCGGCTCGCCGCTGGCGGCGGCAACGTCCGCAGAGAAGAGCGGCGAGATCCCGGTGGGCCGCTGCGAGCGGCGCGGATGTGGCACCTGCCGAGTATGGCGGGTGGCCGGGGCCCTCCCCTCCCCCCACCCCGGGGGTACGATGACGACATGAAACCCGACACCAAGAAGGACGTGGCAGCCCGGCTCCGGTCGATCGCCGGTCACCTGAAAGCGGTCGAGCGGATGGTCGAAGAGGACACGTACTGCGTCGATGTGATGAAGCAGACGATGGCGATCGAGAAGGCGCTGGAGCGCGTGGACGCCATGATCCTCGGCTCACATCTCGAGACGTGCGTCGCCGACGCGTTCCGCGAAGGCCGCTCCGAGAAGACCGTCAAGGAGCTCGCCGAGATCTTCAGCACCTCGCGGAAGTAGGGCTCGCTCGCCCGATTGACACGAATTTCCTTCTGGCGTAGATATATAAGCAATAGTTGAAGTGACGCCCACTCGAGGGCGGGTAACAAGAGTGGAGAGGCGTCTTGCTGACTGAGGCAGCCGTTCGCGATCTGCGCCTGTACTACCGCGCGCTCGGCGATGACACGCGCCTGCGGATCCTGCAGCTGCTCGCCACGACAGGCGAGCACACGGTGACCGAGCTTGCCGAGCGTCTGGAGCTGTCGCAGCCGCTGCTGTCGTGGCACCTCCGGCGCCTGCGTCGTGCTGGGGTCGTCAAGACCGTGCGCGTCGGCCGCGAGGTCCGCTGCACGTTCGACCGCGAGCGCTTCGCGCAGCTACACGAACGCGGCTTCCGAACCCTCATGAATCCGAGCAGCTCTCGATGAGCCATGGCCTCATGCCCAACGAGGTCGCCGAAGGCACGCGTCTCGGCCTCGCGCCGCTCGCCCGCGGATTGCACCGCGTCGGTATCACTGCCAACGCCGTGACGGTCATCGGCGTGCTCATCACGTTCGCCGGCTCCGCACTCCTCGCCGCGGGCAAGCCGCTCCCGGCCCTGATCGTCCTCCTTGCCGGCGCGCTCTCGGACACCCTGGACGGCCAGCTCGCCAAGGCCGCCGGTGGCGGCACGCGGTTCGGCGCGTTCCTCGATTCGACCCTGGATCGGGTGTCGGATGCCGCGCTCGCGTGCGGCGCGGCCGCGCTCGGTGCGGCACTCGGGGACGCCGTCCTGTTCTGGTCGGCGCTCGTTGGCCTCGTCGGGTCGTTCCTCGTGAGCTACATCCGGGCCAAGGCCGAGTCGATGGGCGCAACGGCGAGCGTCGGGCTCATGCCTCGCGAGGCGCGCCTGATGGTCCTGCTCATCGGGGTCGGCCTGTGGGGTGTGCTCGGCCTGTACCAGCTCTTCGTTGCCATCTTCGCGGCCGTCGCGCTGCTCTCCGTGATCACGCTCTTCCAGCGCATCGCATTCGTCGCCCGCGAGCTCAGTGCCACACCAACGGAAGGAACCAGATAAACATGCCCGCTTCCACCAAGACCGCTTCCGCAAAGACCGCAAGCAAGAGGACCACGACTACGACCCGCCGCGTCGGACGGCCGACGACCCGACGCCGGCCGATCCGCGTTGCGATCATCGGCGTCGGCAACTGCGCCAGCTCCCTCGTGCAGGGCGTCCATTACTACCGGAACGCCAAGCCCGGTGACAAGATCCCGGGCCTCATGCATGTCGACCTCGGCGGCTACCACCTGCGCGACATCGAGTTCGTCGCCGCATTCGACGTCGATCGCAACAAGGTCGGAAAGGACCTCGCCGACGCGATCTACGCCGCGCCCAACAACACGTACCGATTCGCCGACGTGCCGAAGACCGGCGTGAAGGTCTCGCGCGGCATGACCCACGACGGGATCGGCAAGTACCTCGCCGCGGTCGTGAAGAAGGCCGACGGCCCGACGGACGACATCGTCGCGATCCTCAAGGACCGCAAGGTCGACGTCGTCGTCTCCTACCTGCCGGTCGGCAGCGAGGAGGCCACGAAGTGGTACGTCGAGCAGGTGCTCGATGCCGGATGCGCGTTCATCAACTGCATCCCGGTGTTCATCGGGCGCGAGCCGTACTGGCAAAAGCGCTTCGCCGACCGCAAGCTCCCGATCATCGGCGACGACATCAAGTCCCAGGTCGGCGCGACGATCACGCATCGCGTCCTCACGCGGCTGTTCATGGACCGCGGCGTCCGCCTGGACCGCACGTACCAGCTGAACTTCGGCGGGAACACGGACTTCCTCAACATGCTCGAGCGCGAACGTCTCGAGTCGAAGAAGATCAGCAAGACGAACGCAGTCACGAGCATGCTGGACTACGAGATGGACCCCAACGACGTCCACGTCGGACCGTCCGACTACGTCCCGTGGCTCCTGGACCGGAAGTGGTGCTACATCCGGATGGAGGGCACGACCTTCGGCGACGTGCCGCTCAACGCCGAGGTGAAGCTCGAGGTCTGGGACTCACCGAACAGCGCGGGCGTCGTCATCGACGCCATCCGTTGCTGCAAGCTCGCGCTCGACCGCGGCCTCGGGGGCACGATCGTCGCGCCCGCGTCGTACTTCATGAAGTCACCGCCGAAGCAGATCCATGACGACATCGCACGCAAGCGCGTCGAGGACTTCATCTCGGGCAAGGACAACGAGACGCTGGTCGGCAAGGCCTCTTGATCGACCGCATCACCCACGGCATCGGGTACTGGGGCTGGCGGATCGGTGCGCGGATCGCCCAGCGGCTGCCCTCGCGACCGCTCTACGCGTTCGCCGTCGTCCTGGGCGAGATCGGGTACGTCGCCTGGACCGCCAAGCGGCGGATCGCGAAGCACAACTTCGCGATCGTCCTCGGGCGTCCGTCATCGGATCGCCAGGTCGCGCAGGTCGCCCGGCGTTCGTTCCGAAACTTCGCGAAGTACGTCGTTGAGATCATGCGGTTCCCGACGCTCGGGGTGGCCGACTTCGAACGGCTCGTCGCCATCGAGGGCTGGGAGCATCTCCGCGGTGCCCTCGCGCACGGCAAGGGCGTCATCTTCGTGTCCATCCACTTCGGCAACTTCGAGCTGGGGGGCGCGCGGATCTCCGACGAGATCCCGCTCAATGTCATCGCGGACGAGCTCGAGAATCAGCGGCTGATGGATCTCCTCGTCGGGAACCGCGCGCACAAGAACATCACCCTGCTCACGCCGGACGGCGCGGCGAAGAAGGTCCTCCATGCCCTGCGGCGCAACGAGATGGTCGGGCTGATGATGGACCTCGGTCCGCGCGCCCAGGCGTTCGAAACGGTCGACGCGGAGTTCTTCGGCACCCCGACGTCCTTCCCCGCGGTGGCCGCGAGTCTCGCGCGGGTGTCGGGTGCGCCGATCGTGGTTTCCGCCTGCGTGCGGCATCGCGACAATACCTTCACCGGCATCGCATTGGCACCGATCTTCGTCGAGCGGACGAAGCAGGCCGCGGAGGACGTCCAGCGCGCGACGCAGGCGATCGCGCGCGGACTCGAGACGTTCGTGAGCCGCTGGCCCGACCAGTGGTACATCTTCCGGCCGATGTGGCCACAGCCGGTCGTCGCGACCGTCTCATGATCGCCGGCGCCGCCGCGCGCCTGGCCGAGGGCGCGCTGCCCCATCTCCCCGCTGTCCTCGACTATCCGGTCGCCACGATCGTCGGCACCGCCGCGTATCTGCTATCCAGTGGTGCGCGCGCCGCCGTTCGTGAAAACCTGGCCATCGTCGTCCCTGACCACGCCCACCGTGAGCGTCTCGTGCGCGCGACGTTCGTCGAACAGGTGCGCCACTACATCGAGATCTTTCGTCTTGCGCGGCTGGATCGCGAAACCGTGCGGCGCACGGTCATCACGTCGGGCTGGGAGCATGTCGTCGAGGCGTACGAGCGTGGCAATGGAGTGGTGTTCGCGAGCGCGCACCTCGGGCCGATCTCGGTGTGCGGCCAGATCTTCGTGGCACACGGATACGAGGTGACGCTTCCGGTCGAGAAGGACACCGGAGAGATGTCCCGGGCGATCAATCGCGCGCGCCGCGCGATGGGGCTGACGCTGGTCAACACCGACTCGGCGCTCGGCATCCACCGGGTCCTGAAGCGCGGCGGCGCGCTAGGGCTCCTCGCGGACCGAGCGGTCACGGGTGTCGGTG
The DNA here is from genome assembly GCA_036569845.1 of Candidatus Limnocylindria bacterium. Lineage (GTDB taxonomy): Bacteria > Chloroflexota > Limnocylindria > P2-11E > P2-11E > UBA4735. The sequence continues at coordinate 21,299 of DATCPY010000030.1, forward strand.
AACGCGTGATGTTCTTCGGACGGCCGGCGCTCCTACCCTCGGCGCACGTGGTGCTCGCGCTACGCACCGGTGCGTCCCTGATCCCGGGCTTCGCGCACCGCGACGGCCGCACGCTGCGCGCGGTCTTCGAGCCCGAGCTCGAGCTGCCGCACACCGGCGACCATGACGCGGACGTGCGCGAGGGCGTGCGCCGGTGGGCCGAGGTGCTGGAGCGGCACATCCGGCTCGCCCCGGAGCAGTGGTCCGTCTTCGAGCCGGTCTGGCGGCGATGAGGTCGCTCGGCTACGGTCGCGTCCGTGGGTAGGGCGGACCTGCAGCTGCATTCGGATCTCGGCGACGGGCTGAACTCGCCCGCGGAGATCCTCGACGCCGCGGAGGCCGTCGGGCTCGATGTCATCGCCCTGACCGATCATGACGACATCCGCGGCTCGTTCCTGCTGCGCGACCTAGCGGCCAAACGCGGGTCCGACATCGTCGTCGTCACCGGGGTCGAGGTGACCACGCGCGCGGGCCACCTGCTCGCGCTGTTCATCGAGGACGAGATCCCGATGTTCCGGTCACTATCCGAGACGGTGATCGCGATCCATCGGGCCGGCGGCATCGCGATCGTGCCGCACCCGCTCTCCTACCTCACGTTCTCGGTGGGCGAGCGAGCGCTCCGCGCGCTCGCGGGCCGCGGCGACAAGACGTCGTTCGTCGACGGCATCGAGATCCGCAACCCGAGCTACGCCGGACGCGTACGCGGCGGACGCGCGCAGAAGCTGAATGAACACGTCCTCCGCGTTGCCGAAACGGGATCGAGCGACGCGCACCACGCGAAGCTGGTCGGCACCGCGTGGACCGAGTTCCCCGGCGACGGCGCCGACGCGCTTCGCGCGGCGATCGGCGCACGGACCACGCGCGCCGAGGGCCGGGCCTGGACGCTGGCCGAACATCTCGACGGCGCCGCCAAGCAGCAGTGGCGCTCGATGATCCGCGATCCGTATAAGCGCGCGCGGCACCGGGTCAAACGCAAACGGAAGCCGGCCTGAGTGACGCGATGAAGATCGGGATCGTCAGCCCCTACGCCTATCCGCGTCCCGGCGGCGCGAACGACAACATCCGCGAAACGTACGAGAACCTGCGCAGCCGCGGCCACGAGGTGCGGATCATCACCGCGCCCTGGGGCGACGACCCGGCCGCGCAGGACGTCATCCAGATCGGACAGGCCATCGCGATCCCGTACAACGGGAGCGTCGGCCGCATCACGCTCTCAGCGCGCCTTGAGTATCTCGTCACGCGGATCCTCGATCGCGAGCGGTTCGACATCATCCATCACCACGAGCCGCTCGTGCCGCTGCTGTCGGCCCAGATCCTCGACCGGAAGTCATGCCCGCAGGTCGCCACGTTCCACGCGTTCGGCGGCTTCTCGTTCAGCTACTGGCTCGGCCGACCGATCGCCCGCCGCTACATGAACAAGCTCGATGGGCGGATCGCCGTGTCGAGCGCGGCGCGGCACTTCATCTCGCGGTACTTCCCCGGCGAGTACGAGATCATCCCGAATGGCGTCGACGTCGATTTCTTCGCGAACGCGAAGCCGTTCCCCGAGTACCGAGATGGCAAGACCAACATCCTGTTCGTCGGCCGCGTCGAGCCGCGCAAGGGCGCGATGTATCTCGCGCGGGCCTACGCGAAGCTGAAGGAACGGTATCCGCAGACGCGCCTCATCATCGTCGGCCGCGGCCCCGAGCTCAGCGACGTTCGCGAGTTCGTGCACGAAGGCGGGATCAAGGACGTGCTCTTCGCCGGGCAGGCGAGCGACATCGACAAGGCGCGGTTCTACAAGACCGCCGACATCTTCTCCGCGCCGTCGACGGGTCAGGAGTCGTTCGGCATCGTCCTTCTCGAGGCCATGGCCGCAGGCACGGCTGCGGTCGCGAGCGACATCCATGGCTACAAGAAGGTCATCCAGCGCAACGTGTCCGGCCTGCTCGTCGAGCCGAAGGATGTCGACGCGCTCTGCGGCGCCCTTGAGCGGCTCGCGAACGACTCCGCGCTGCGTCAGACGCTCGGCGAGGCCGGCTCGATCCGGGCCCGCGAGTTCGACTGGCCGCACGTCACCGACCAGCTCCTGGCGTTCTACGACAAGGTCATCCGTGACTACCGCGGCGCTTGACGGGATCCGCGTCCTCGAGCTCGGCAACTTCATGGCCGGCCCGTACGCCGGGACGCTCCTCGCGGACATGGGCGCCGACGTCGTCAAGATCGAATCGCCGGCCGGCGGGGACTATTCGCGTGGCCTCGGACCGTTCGCCGACGGCAGCCCGGATGGCGCGGGGTTCCTGCGCCTGGATCGCAACAAGCGGAGCGTCGCCCTCGACCTGAAGTCTGCCGCGGGCGCCCGCGCTTTCCGCACGCTCGTCGGGACCGCGGACGTGCTCATCGAGAATCTCCGTACCGGCACGCTCGATGGCCTGGGGCTGGGGTACGACGCGCTCGCGCCGGCGCACCCGCGGCTCATCTACTGCTCGATCACGGGCTTCGGCCGAACGGGGCCGGACCGCGATCGAGCGGGCCTCGACCTCATCCTCCAGGCCGAGAGCGGCCTCATGAGCGTCACCGGCGAGCCCGGCCGGCCGCCGGTCAAGGTCGGCGTCCCGGTGACCGACCTTGCGTCCGCGCTGTACGGCGCGTTCGCGATCGTGACGGCGCTGGTCGCACGCGGCCGGACCGGCCGTGGGCAGCTCATCGACCTGTCGCTCATCGAGTGCGGCGTCTCGCTGGCCATCTGGGAGTCGGGCGTGTACCTCACGACCGGCGAGGTGCCCGGACCGCTCGGATCGGCGCATCGGGTGACCGCGCCGTACCAGGCCTTCACGACCGCCGACGGCCACATCGCCATCGGCGCGACGACCCCGCCGACGTGGGCGGCGTTCTGCCGGGTCGCCGGGCTCGCACACCTGGAGAATGACCCGCGCTGGCGGGACGCCGCGGCACGCCATGAGCGCGCCGGCGAGCTCGCCGCCATCATCCAGGCCGTGACGGCGACCCGCACGACGGCCGACTGGATGCACGCGCTGTCCGGGGCCGGCGTTCCATGCGGACGGATCAACGATCTCGCCGCCGTGTTCGGGGATCCGCATCTCGCCGAGCGCGGGCTCTTCGTCGATCTCCCGCATCCGATGCTCGGATCGGTCCGCGCGATCGGGTCGCCGCTGCATCTCTCCGAGACACCGCCGGTCATGCGCCGCGCGGCGCCGCTCCTCGGCGAGCACACCCGCGAGGTCCTTGCCGCGGCGGGGATCCCCGCCGCGGAGATCGACGCGCTATGACGGTGCGGCTCGAGAAGCGCGACGCCGTCGCGTGGATCACGTTCGACCGGCCCGAGGCGCGCAACGCGTTCACCCAGGAGATGTATGCGCGCCTCGCCGAGATCTGCGCGGACCTCGCCGCCGACGACGCGATCCGCGTCGCCGTGTTGCAGGGGAAGGGCGATGAGGCCTTTGTCTCCGGCAGCGACATCCGCACGGTCGGCGAGATCAAGGGGCTCGAGGACGCGCTCGCGTACGAGAAGCATGTCGAGCGCACCATCGCGGCCGTCGAGCGATTGCCGAAAGCGACCATCGCGCTGATTCGCGGCGTCGCCGCCGGCGGCGGCGCCGCGCTCGCGCTCGCCTGTGACATCCGCATCGCCGCGGACAACGCGCGCTTTGGCGTGCCGATCGCACGCACGGTGGGCAACACGCTGTCGCTTCGGAACATCGCGCGCCTCGTTCAGATCGTGGGCCCCGCGGTGACGAAGGAGCTGCTCTTCACCGGGCGGCTCGCGACCGCCGTGGAGGCGCAGAGCGCAGGCGCGTTCAACGACGTGGTGCCGCTCGCACGGATCGAGGCCCACGTGACCGCGCTCGCGGACCGGATCAGCAAGAACGCGCCGTTGACGATCCGCGCGACGAAGATGGCCGTGCTGCGGGTGCTCGAGGCGGAGCGCGAGCGGCTGGGCGCCGGCGAGGACATCGTCGAGCTCACCTATGGATCGGAAGACTTCCGCGAAGGCGTGACCGCGTTCCTGGAGAAGCGACCGCCGGTTTGGAAAGGGCGCTAGTCAGGGATTGGCACGACCATCCGGGCGGCCTTCGCCATCTGTCGGGCAGCAGCCTTCCGCTTGCTCATTGTGTCGAGGTCGCCGGGAGGAACGATGAGCGCGTGGGATGGGTCGTCGGGCTGAGGATCACTCGCGACAGCGTGTCTGATGAAGCGAGGGAAAGCGGCCTTCAATTCCGCAATGCCCGTGTGGTTGTAGTCCTTGAGTACCTTGTCGCGCGTCGTCATGCTGGCCCGATTCACCGACACGAAGCCCGAGCGTCTGTCCAAGAACGCGCTCGCGATCAGTGTCCCGTCCCTTGGATCGACCCAGTCAGCGATCACCCTCCGCAGGAGACCCTCGGCGTCGGGTATACCGGGGTCATCCGGCGGCAATTGGCCTAGACCGGATGCTGTGTCAACCAAGCCGCTTGCTCGCGCAGATAGTCCATGCGGTCGTCGGGAATCACGCCCTCTTCCATTCGATCGGCCTCGTACACACGAAGAAACTCGATCGATCCATTGGGAAGCACTTCGAGTTCAAGCGCGCGCGGCCCGCTGGTCCACTCGATCTGGACTCCTCCGCCGGGCACGGGCGCTAACAACGGCGCAGCCTGAAGTTGACGATCAAGGCAGATGAGAACTTGTAATGCGCGGCTCTTGGCGTCCCGAGTTAGTGGTGGACTGTTGTAACTGTCCCAGTTGGGTCCAAGATGTTCGAACCGCGAGATGGTCCTGACTGATTCGACAAACCAATCCGACGCTGTCGCGTAGGGCGTGATCTCCATCCACTGCGGCACAGATGTTGGGACACCGAGAGGCCGCATCGTGAAGAATGCACTCGACGCAATAGGGGGGTGCACTGTGGCCGGCTGAGTCGCGGGTTGCCGGTTGCCGGGCCCTTCGTTAGCTCCACGGCGAAGTGGAAACGGGTTCCTCATGCGGCGTTCCTCCGACCCCAACGCTCGTGCATCGCAGCAGACGTCACATCTACGAATCCGCGGACGACCCATTCGCGACCCATATCCAGCCACGCTAGAACATCTGACGTTGACTCAGACTTCGGGCGTCCACGCGCGGTGAGCTGCAGTTGCAGAATTTCTACTTGGTCAGAGTTACGAATGCCGGGCTGAATGCTGATGTGAAGTCGACCGCGCTCATCAGGTAGAACATAGCTCGCCGTTAGAACGACAACCTCCGCATCCGGAAGAAACCAACTTGACGACCGCCCGGCCAGAAGAGGGCACACGGCCGGCAGGTCCGCCATGGTCCTCCAGCCCTGGCCACGCTCGATGTGGTTGACGTAGGTCACTTCACATTGGTGTGCGACTGGTCTCGCAATTCGCTCCGTGTCCAAGAAGGCAAGGAACCGTTCCCAGGACTGTTCGAACATTCGTCGAGTGTCCGGATAACGCGGGTACTCCTGACGTTGGCCAGTCTTTCTCCAGTTGTGAAGGAACCGATCGCGTTGGACTTGAATCAATCGTCCTTCCGAGTCGTTTCGGTACCAGCACCGGACATTGGGTTCTCCCCGAACTAGCTCAAGGCCAATCATCGGATTGGCGTGGCGGCCTTCTGCATCAAAGCGCTCCAGTTGTGAAGGGAGAGGAGTTTGCGCCTCGGTTTCTGGGTACTCCGAACGGATGGCGTTCCAAAAGAGTCCGTAGTCCGCGACGGTCCAGCCCACGAGTGGTGGAAAGTCAACGCCGATGGCCGTCTCGACCACGGGCGGCCGATCGAAATCCGGAAGTCGCGCGTCAGAGGCCAATCAGTAATTCCACGCTTCGGCGCACCCAGATGAGAACGGAGGATCCTTGCACGATCGTCCAATTATAGTTCCTATTCTCGACGTCAGACGGCAAGGAGAGCGGCGTGTCGCGAACGAGGGATCCCCGGGTGCTTCCGCAACTGCAGGCCTTCATCTGGGCAAAACGGGACGAGGACCGACCGGTAACGGTTCGCCAGATACAGGCGCATTTTGGTCTTACACGGCCCAAGAGTCCTAGCCGAGCGACTGTCTATTTATGGTTAGATAAATTGACGTCTGACGGATGGCTGGACGAACATCGGCGGCCTCGACGGGCGCCTGCGGAGCAAATGCACCTTTTGCTGTTGGACGTCCCAGCACACGCGGGGGTCGAAGGCAAAGTGAGGGGAATCCTCGGACGGCCCGATGTCGTCGAGGCGATCGAAATCACCGGTGTATTCAACCTGCTGGTGCGTGCCCGCACGGATGATGTGGCTGTACTCAGGTCGTTGACGGAACGGCTGATTCAGGCAGGAGTCCGCGATGCAAGGATGTTGACGGCGTCGACTAGTTAGGGGCTACGTCGGTCTCGTCGATCACTTCGACGACGCCCTGCACCGCGCTCGCGACGGCCTCAGCGTTCTCGCCGTCGTCGATGCTTGGAACCGTTCCGCGCACGTGCACCACTCCGCCCTCGACATCGATGGTCAGCTGCAGGT
>DATCPY010000031.1:0-13876 GCA_036569845.1 Candidatus Limnocylindria bacterium
GGTGATTCCTTGTGGGCGAGGCTCGCGCCGAGCGCGACGAAGAGCGGCACGAAGTGATCGACGGTCGGATGCGCGTACCGCACGCCCGGCGCGCGGCGCTTGTAGTCCACCAGCGCGTCGACATCGCCATTCGCGAGCGTCTCGGCGCTCCACAGGTCGAACTCCTTCGACCACGCCGGCGGCGCGGCCTCGGGACGAAAGTCCTCGAGGAACGGCAGACCGTGGGTCATGAAGCCGCTGCCCATGATGAGGACGCCCTCGTCGCGGAGCGGCGCGAGCTTCCGTCCGAGCTCGAGCAGCTCCTTCGAGTCCAAGCTCGGCATCGAGATCTGGAGCACCGGCACGTCGGCGTTCGGGTACATCACCGTGAGCGGCACGTACGCGCCGTGATCGAGCCCGCGCGTCGGCTCCTCGGCGATCGGCTGACCGGGCAGAAGCTGTCGCACGCGCGCCGCGAGGTCGGGCGCGCCGGGCGCCGGATATTTCACGTCGTAGTACTTCTGCGGGAACCCGTAGAAGTCGTAGAAGAGCGGCACCGGCCGGGTCGCGCCGATCGTGAGCGGTGCGTTCTCCCAGTGCGCGGAGACGACGAGGATCGCCTTCGGCCTCGGGAGATCAGCGGACCAGCGCGAGAGCTGCCCCGGCCACACCGGATCGTCCACGAGGATGGGCGCGCCGTGGCCGAGGTACAGGGCCGGCATGCGGGCGGCGGTGTCGTTCGGTCTTGTCATGGGGCTGCCTCCGGTAACGCGCCGCCGGGTCGCCGCATTCCGGCCGAGCGGCGCGTCGCGACGAACGAGCCGATCGCGATCAGGGCGAAGCCGACGGCGAGACCGACGGTGAACGGCTCGTGCAGCAGGAGCACGCCGAGCACGAGCGCGACCGCCGGATTGAAGTACGTGATGATCGTGCTGCGGATCGGTCCGACCTCGCCGATGAGCGCGAAGAAGACGAGGAACGCGACCGCAGTGCATACGACCCCGAGGATGAGGATGGCCAACAGGACCTGCGTGGACGGGAGCGAGGTCGGCAGCTGCGCGATCCCGACCGGCGCGTACGCGAGCGCGGTGAGCGCGAGCGACGCGGCCACCACGCCGACGGCAGGGGCGCCCTGCAGGCGCCGCGCGATGATCATGGGACCGATCGCGTAGCCGATGACGACGAGGCCGACCTCGCCGACGGCGAGCAGGTCGTCCGTCGCGACATCGAGACCGACCACGAGCGCCACGCCGATGAAGCCGACGATCAATCCGATGATGCGCCGGATATCGGGCCGCTCATCACCACCGATGATCCAGACGAGCAGCGCGCCGACGAGCGGCACACCTGCGATCAGCAATCCGGCGAGCGAGCTCGAGAGGCGCCGCTCCGCGTCGGACAGCAGGATCCACGGCGCGGCCACCTCGACGAACGTGTACGCGACGACCCAGCGCCACCGCGGCAGGAGCGGCCGGATGTCACCGCGTACCGCCGCGAGCGGGACGAGGATCAGCCCGGCGACGGTCGTCCGCAGGAGGACCAGGGTCGCGGGCGTGAGCTCGACGACCGCGATCTTGATCAGGAGATACGGGATGCCCCAGATCACTGCCATCGCCGCGAAGAGCAGCCAGCCACGTCGGGTCATCGCTCCATTGTCGGGGAATCCGCGCTCACTAGAGTGGCGTTCATGCTCAACCTGGACGAGTTCGAGGCCGCGGCCCGCGACACCCTGCCCGCGATGACGTACGACTTCATCGCGGGCGGCGCCGAGGATGAGCGCACGGTCGCCGGCAACCGCGCAGCCTTCGGTCGGCGGGTCCTGCGGAACAAAGCCCTCGTCGACGTCGCGACGCGGGATCTGCGCACCCGCCTGCTCGGCCTCGACCTCGCGCATCCGATCATCCTCGCGCCGACGGCACTGCATCGCGTCGCCCATCCCGACGGCGAAGCCGGGACCGCGCGCGGCGCTGCTGCGGCCGGCGCGCTCTACACGGTCTCGACGGCGACGAGCACCCGGCTCGAGGACATCGCGAAGGCCGCGCCGGACGGTCCGCGCTGGTTCCAGCTCTATCACCTGGGCGAGCGCGAGGCGAGCGAGGAGCTCATCCGGCTCGCGGTCGCGACGGGCCATCGGGCCATCGTGCTCACGGTCGATGTGCCCCTGCTCGGCAGGCGAGAGCGCGACCTGCGGAACGCCTTCACCCTGCCGCCCGGGATCGGGATGGCCCACGCCTACGAGCCGGCGTGGGCACCACCGAGCGACGACCGTTCCCGGGCGTGGGCCAGTCCGATCGCGAGCGCGAACCTCACCTGGGACGACCTCGCGTGGGTCCGCGCCGCGGCGGGCGGCCTGCCGCTGCTACTGAAGGGCATCGTGCGCGGCGATGACGCTGAGCGCGCGTTGAATCTCGGTGTCGACGGGATCTGGGTGTCCAACCACGGCGGCCGCCAGCTCGACGGGGCGATCGCGACGCTGGACGCGCTCGTCGACGTCGCGAAAGCGGTGGCCGGGAATTGCGCGATCGTGGTCGACGGCGGCATCCGGCGCGGGACCGACATCGTCAAGGCCCTGGCCCTCGGCGCCGACGCGGTCGCGATCGGGCGGCCGCAGCTGTATGGGCTCGCGGCCGGCGGCGCCGGCGGCGTGCAGCGCGTCGTCGAGCTGCTGCGCGCGGAGCTCGATCTCGCGATGGCGCTCGTTGGCGCGCCCTCGCTCGCCGCGCTGGAGCCGGACCTGGTCGCTTAGCTCAGCGTGCCGTGCTGGACGGTGAGCTCCTTCTCGTTCGACGCGAAGCTCACGACCGTGCGAGCCTTCTCATCCACCACGCTCGTCAAGGTGTAGCCCGAGCCCGAAAGATACGAGAACGTGTACACGTCGCCGTTGATCCGCTCGAGCTGATACGTCGCGCTCGAGTCGGCCGACGGCTTCGCGTCGCCTGAGCCCTTCCACGACACGGTGCCGTCGTCCGTGAACTGGTGCTCGAAGCCCTTGCCCTTCAGCGGGCCATCCGCGTACGTCCACCGGACGGTCTTGCCCGCCATCGCATCACCGGCCATCTCCGCCTCCCTTACGCGCACATACCGTTGCTGCAAGGCCAACGCCATCGCTACTCGCGGTAGCGCGAGGCCAGTCCACCACCGGGTCGGCCGGCAAAGAGCGATCGGCCGGCCTCGGCCACTGCGGCCAGAGCGGCCGCGTCCTCGAAGGTCGGAGCGCAGACGATCTCGCCGAGCTCGAGGCCGCGCAAGGAGGCCGAGACGACGTCTGCGGGATCCATCGCGCCGGGCAATGGCCCGGGAGCGCCCTGAACGACGTGGAACTCGGTCGCGACGATGCCGGGACAGAGCGCCTGGACCCGTACGCCGCTGGCGCGGACTTCGGCCGCGAGCGCCTGGCTGAACGCGACCAGATATGCCTTCGTCGATGCGTACACGACGCGATTCGGCAATGGGTCGGGCGGGAGAGACGCGGAGAACGCAAGCATCGATGCGACATTCACGATGCTTCCCCGCCCTCGACGGACCATCCCGGGCAGCGCCGCACGCGTGAAGCGCGTCGCCGCCATCACGTGGACATTGATGAGAGCTGACGCGCGCTCGGGCGGGAGCTGCTCGAACGGCATGTAGGCGCCGAACCCGGCGTTATTCACAAGGATCTCGAGGTCCGGCAGTTCGGCGATCCGCTCTTCCACTCGCGCAAGCTGTTCGGGATCCGAGAGATCCGCCGCGAGGACTTCGACCCGGACCTTCGCGTCGCTCACCAGACGCGTCGCGAGCGCGTCCAGCCGGCCTTTGCGCCGGGCCACGACGACGACGTCGTAGCCCGCTCCCGCCAGACGTTCTGCGAACGCCCGACCGATGCCCGACGACGCGCCGGTGACGAGAGCGGTCCCCACGGACCGAGCGTAACGAGGCGCGTCTAGGCGGGCTTGTCCTCGAGCCGTACGAAGTAGGTCTCGCAGGCGAGCTCGACGAGCTCCGGCGTGATCTCCGACGGCTTGTCCAGGAATCGCGCCGCTGCGTCGAGGTGGGCCATGAGGTCGCGCGGGTGGCACGAGCGCAGCGCGATGTTCCGCTGCGCGCAGTACTGCGCGATCCAATCGGCTGCCTGCGGATAGAAGACGATGTTCCGCGCCTCGCACACGCGGCGGAGGATCTCCGCGAATTCCGGCGGTGACGGCGGACGGATCTCGATCTTGTACTGGATGCGCCGGAGGAACGCTTCGTCGACGAGCGACGACGGCGTGCGGTTCGTCGCGAAGACGAGCAGCAGGTCGAACGGGACCTCGATCTTCGCGCCGTCATTGGTCGTCAGGAAGTCCACGTCGCGATCGAGCGGCACGATCCACCGGTTGAGGAGCTCTTCAGGCGAGGCGCGCTGGCGGCCGAAGTCGTCGATGAGCAGCACGCCGCCGTTCGCTTTCATCTGGAACGGCGCCTGGTGGACCTGCGAGGAGGCCTCGAAGCCGAGGTCGAGATCCTCCATCCGGAGCTCACCACCGACTTCGACGAATGGCCGCGTGATCGGGACCCAGCGACGGTCGAATCGCGCGTCGAGGGCGACGAGGGGCTTGTGCCGCGAGGGGTCGTACACCCGGATGATCTGCTCGTCGACGAGGATCGCGTATGGGACGACGATGCTGCCCTTGAGGATCGCGGCGAGCGTCTTCGCGATCGTCGACTTTCCGGTGCCGGGAGGGCCGAACAGGAAGATCGAGCGGCCGCTGTTGATGGCCGGACCGAGCTGCCGGATCGTTCGCTCCGGCAGGACGAGCCCGCCGAGCGCCTTGCGGAGCTGGTCGATGCTCACGTGGACGTCGTCGCCGATGGACTGCGCCCGGACCCGGTTCGTGTACGCCGCAAGCGGCACCGGCGCCGGCCCGATGTAGCCGTTGCGCGCCAGCGCCTCCTTCGCGCGATCCATGCCCTTGGCCGACAGCGAATAGGCGAAGCTCGAGGACGTCACCCCGGTGCCGCCCTTCACTTCGACCTGGTGCTCCGTCTTCAGGAAGTCGAGCACGGGCTGGAGGATCCGCCCGAGCGGAAGGCAGAGGGCCTGTGAGAGATCCTGGGCGGTCGTGGGCCCGCGCTGGTACAGGAGCTTCAGCGCGAGATCGGCGATGAGCGCCGGGCTGAGCCCGGTCTCCTCGGGCGTCGCCGGCGCGAGTGGGGCGTATTGCTCCGCCGTCGTCGGGGGGGCGAATTCGGGCGCTTGCTCAGACTCCAAGGCGATGGCCACGGCGGACTCCTCGTCGCGTAATGGCCTGAGCATCTGCCCGACGGGCCACCGCGACGTCCCCCCGGCGAGGGAATGTCAGGTGCGACACGGGACCATCACGCGAAGGCGGGCTTCTGGGCCCGCCGGGTCGCCGGATCGACGCCGGCGAACGTGAGGAAGTCGGTCATCCGGAAGCTCGGTCCGGGGTTCTGGAGCGTGGGCGTCCAGTCGGGCCGCTGCACCAGGTAGGAGGCCGGGTCGGTCTGGAGCAATCCGAGGACGACCTCGCCCACGATCCGGCCCCCGACCGGGCCGAGGTGGAATCCACCGGTGTTCTTGCCGATGTCGCCGTTCGGGACGAGCGCCGACTCCTTGAGCATGTAATAGAAGAGCGGCGTGTTCTGCTCGAGCCCCACCCCGTAGGTCTTCAGCTCCTTCAGGTCGTCCGCGCTGAGCCGGTCCACGCCCATCGCACCGGCGATCGCCTGCCCGGACGGCATCGACCAGGTCATGTGGCGAAGCAGATTGCGCTGCATGAGCGCGGTCGGCGCCTTGTGGCTCGCGATCGCGCCGAGCGGCAGCGTGAACAGCGGAGTCGAGATCTTCGTGTCGATGAGCTTGTTGCGCTTGACCTCACCGTCCTTGAAGTCGAAGAACGTCTGCCAGCCGATGAACCGCCGCGGCGCGCGAAAGCCGGCCCGCAGATCGCCGGGGTCCTTGCCCGGCGCCGACGTCAGATCGCCGAGGCTCGGGTCGAAGATGAATCCGAAGAACGGCTTGCCTCCATCGCCCTTGAGGTTCGCGCGATACGACGGCCGGATCATCGTGTGTCCGACGCGGAAGCAGGCGCCCTGGAACTCGATGGGCATCGCCGCCTCGCCCTTCGCGGGCTGATAGAAGCGACGGCCGTTGGTGAGGATGTCGTTCACCATCGCCGGGCCGACGAACAGCGGCAGGAACTCGTTGACGATCATCCACTGGTAGTGCCAGATCGTGAGCCGCTTCGCCTCGGCGAAGATCGCCGCGGGATCAATGAGCCCGAGCTGCTGGCGCACGTAGTCGACGGCCTTGTTGTGGAACAGGATGAACGCGCAATGGAGGCCCGAGACCATCATGTTCTGGTCGGTGCGCGGGTCGGGGATGATCGCGGTCATGTCAGCGTTCCGCGGCAGATCCTCGAAGATCCCGCCGGTCTCGATGCGGAGCTTCGCGTTGTCGTTGGCGTCGTAGTACAGCGCGCTCACGTTCGGCCCTTGCCCGTAGATCGTGTCCAGATCGAACGCGGCAAGACGCGCGTTCGGGGTGGTCGACGGATCCGTCGGGACGCCGAGCGTCGACCGGCTGTCGAACGTGATGTCGAGGTCCATGAACTGGCCGAAGAACGTCACGCCCGCGGTGTGGGTCGGGTTGTCGGGGTTCGTCGGCGGGTTGTTGCCGTTCACCGTCGCGTCCGCGATCAGCGCGACCGGACCGGCAGCGATCGAATCGTTCGCGTCGAGCAGGCCGCCGGGCTTGCCCAGATCGCGCATGACATCACGCAGCGGATCCGTCGCGCCGGCGGGCTCCAGCTTGTCGAAGAACGGCGGCAGGTCGGGGAACATCCGCGTGAAGTTGCCGGGGATCACCGTGTGATCGCGCACGTCGATGCGCCCGAGGCTCACGCCGGTCGCGACGCCCGCGGCACCGGCCGCCCCGAGCCCAACACCGAGGCCGGTGAGGAAGGTGCGCCGGCTGTACCCGCCGCCGCTCGCGCGTTTCGGTGATGCCATCAGTCGCCTCCTCCGGTCTCGATCGCGCCCTCTGGCAACGGGATCCCGCCCTCGGTGGCGGGGGCCGGGACCACCGGAGCGATCGAAACGTAGCTCAGCATCAGACCGGTCACCGCCGCGAGCAGCGTCGTCCCGAGCCAGAGGTCGAACGGCCACTCGATCGCGTAGACGAAGCGCAAGATCACGAAGTACGAGGTCCAGAGCGCCAGCGGCGTGACCCCGGCCATGACCCGATAGCCACGGGTGTTGTGCGGGTCTGGCTGGTAGAAGTCGATCACCGCGTCGGCGACGAGGCCGCCGACGAGGCCTGCGACGACCGTGGCCCCGAGGTCGAAGCTCGACAGTGCGCTCATGGCGAAGCTCACGCCGACGAACAGCAGCGTGGCGCTGCCGAACGGCAACCGCCAGCGCCGCAATGCGAGGAATAGCGGCGCGAGGAGGATGAGGTTCGTCACGAGGATGCGGGCGGCACCCGCGAATTCCGCGGTCCCGCGGACGCGCGAGTTGCCCCCGAGGTCCACGGGGATCCGGCCGATCTGCACCGACGGCGTCCAATCCAGGAACGCGTTGAGCCACTGGAACATGAACGCAAGGACGCACGTGACGAGCGTCAGCGCGAGCAGCGGCGGGAGGAGGCGGCGGAACGACGCGGTGGCCGGGTAGAAGCGCGGCGCGTACCACGCCGATCGCAGTGGCGCGGACGAGAGCCCCGCCGCTCCGGCGAACAGCAGCAGGTGGAACGGCGCGATGACCCGCGCGACGCCGGTCTCTTCGCCGAACGCGGTGTGCCACACCAGATCGCCGAACAGGCCGATCATCGCGAGGGCCAGGCCCCCGATCGCAAGCGGGTAGCGGAGCGGGATGCCGAGGATCGGGTGGAAGTACGGGGCCGGCTCCGCGCCACGGGTGTAGAGGTGCGGGTTCCGCGTCACCACCCAGAGCGCGGTCGCACTGAAGCCCGCGTACAGCAGCGCGTGCCAGATCGTGAAGAAGCTGCCGAGCGCGCCGTTCTGCAGATTGATGTGGTTCCAGCCATCGAGGAACAGCCCCGCGACGAGCGTCGTGGAGAGCAGGCTGGTGATGAGGTCCTCACGCCAGATCGCCTTCGGGCCCACGGTCTACCCCCGCTGTATTCCGAGCGGGAGCCTATCCGAGACGCGGAGGGGCCTCCGACGAGGCCCCTCCAGCGACGCTCTTAGTTCCCGAGTGCGGCGCAGGTCGCGCGGTTGCTCGCGTTGATCGTCGAGTTGTCGCCCTTGCGGACCGAGAAGAAGTTCAAGCCCGCCGGTCCAGCCCCCGAGTCGTTGATCGCCTGGACCGAACCCGCACGCCATCTGCCGAAGCAGCCCGGGCCGGCCTCGGGTCCGGACGTGGGGCCCGAGCCCGCCACGGCGACGCCGCCGAGCGCGAACGTGGTGATCGTGATCGCAAGCAGGATGATCCGCTTCATGTTTCTCCCCTTATGCCCGTCGGTGCCGATGCGCCAGCGGGCCTCCGGCGCAGCGTAGTCCGGGCGCCAAACGCCTGACCAGGCGAGCGCCACGCGTAGATTCGGATCGATGGAGCGATGCGTCCTGTGCCTGCGCGCCGACCCGCCGATGACCCGCGAGCACGTCTTCGCGCACTGGCTGGTGCGCCAGGTCCACGGCGGACGGCTCGTCGCGTCGGATGCGTCGTCCGTCCGTATCGGTGGCGTCGTCGCCCGCGTCTGCGCCGAGTGCAACGCCGGCTGGATGAGCACGCTGGAGGTGAGCTTCCGGCAGCTGCTCTTCGCCCGTCCCCGGATCGGGGTCATCCACGCCGCCGATCGCATCATCCTGGCTCGCTGGTTCACGAAGACCGCGATGTTGCTCGCCCACGCCCGCGACGGCGTGATCCTTGGCGCGGCCCACCGGGCAGGGCTCGTGATCGGCGTCCCCGATGACGTGGAGGTGTTCCTGGCTCGGCGTCGCCGTCCCCCGCAACGCCTCGACTTCACCTTCGATGTGACGTCAGGCGCCGAGGCCGACGCGATCCGCTCGGTGGCGATCCTCGTCGATGACCTGGTCGGTCGCGTCGCGACCCGCGGCACGCTCGCGAGCCGCCACGGCACCCAGCTCTGGCCGTTGCGCACGCACGCGCTTCGCTGGGAGACGCTGCCGGTCGTCACCGCGATCGACGGACGCTAGGCTCGCGCGCAATGCGGTGGCTCGGTGCGATCCTCCCGCCCTTGATGACCTTCACCGTCGTCGCGGCCGGGCTGCTCCACGCGGTGCAAGTCGGTGGATTCGTTCGGGAGGCCGATGAGGGGACCGCGGCGCATCTCTTCCAGATCCTCATGCCCGCCCAGATCCCGATCATCGCGCTCTTCGTGGCGACGCAGTACCCGCGCCATCCGAGGTGGACGCTCGGCGTCCTCGCGCTGCAGGTGACCGCCTTCGTGGCCCTCGTCGCCACGGTCTTCCTGCTGCAGCTCTGACCGGGTAGAGAATGAACGCGTTGAACAAGCTCACCCCAGCCGAGGCGCGCGTGATCGTGAACAAGGGCACCGAGCGCCCATTCACTGGTGAGTACGACGACTTCTTCGTCGATGGTACGTACGTCTGCCGGCGGTGCGAGACGCCCCTCTACGTCTCGGACGCGAAGTTCCACTCCGGCTGCGGCTGGCCGTCCTTCGACCAAGAGATCGAAGGCGCCGTCGATCGGGTACCCGATGCGGACGGCCATCGCGTCGAGATCGAGTGCGCCGCATGCGGTGGACACCTGGGCCACATCTTCGTCGGTGAGCGGCTCACGCCGAAGAACACCCGGCACTGCGTGAACTCGATCTCCCTGAAGTTCGTGCCAAAAGCCTGAGGATCGCGCCGCTCAGCGGGTGATCTTGTAGATCCCGCCGGCTGACGCGTACTGGAGCACGTACACCTCGCCCGCGCGGTCCTGCGCGAACGAACCGACCGAGAAGCCCGTCGTCGCGACCTGCGCTGACGTCACGACGGAGCCATTCGCGTAGCGGATGCCCCAGATGCGACCGGTGCAGTAGTCGCCGAACAGGTACACGCCGCCGAGCTCGGCCACGGCCCCGTGGTCGACGAACCCGCCGGTGACAGAGCAGCCGAGGTTGTGCCCGTACTCGAAGACCGGGAGTGTCAGACCGCTCGTGTTGCAGCTTGAGGCGCCATAGCAGTGGGTCGCTTCCATGATGTTCCACCCATAGTTCGCGCCGCGCGAGACGACGTCGATCTCTTCCCAGGCGTCCTGCCCCACGTCGGCGAGCCACAGCGCGCCGGTCTGGGTGTCGAACGAGAAGCGCCACGGATTGCGCAGGCCGTACGCCCAGATCTCGCCACGGCCGCCACCGGCCGCGAACGGGTTGTCAGACGGGACGCGATATCGCGTGCGATCGCTCACGTCGATGCGAAGGAGCTTCGCGAGCAGCACGTTCTTGTTCTGGCCGTTCCGCATCGGGTCGCCGCCGGAGCCCCCGTCGCCCATCCCGATGTAGAGGTACCCGTCGGGTCCGAACGCGAGCTGACCGCCGTTGTGGTTGTCGAAGGGCTGCGCGATCTCGAGGATCACCAGCTCGCTCGCCTTGTCCGCGGCAGTGCCGTTCGAGGTGAAGCTCGCGATCTCGGTGCGGAGTGGTCCACCGCGCGTGTAGTCAATGAAGAAGATGCCGGTCCGTGCGAAGTCGGGCGTGAGCGCGAACCCGAGGAGCCCTTTCTCCCCGCCGAAGTCGACGTGGTCGCGGATATCGAGGAACACGGTCGCACTCGCGTCGCCCTCTCGGAACGTGAGGATCCGGCCCGGCTGCTCGAGCACGTACCAGCGCAGGTCTGGTCCCTGCAACGCGCCGGTCATCGAGTTGAACGTGAGGGCGTTCATCGCGCGCACGAGCCGGACCTGGGGGATCGTCCCCGCGACGGTCGGCGCGGCCGTCGGTACGGGAGTGGGTGCCGCGGTCGGGCTCGGCGACGGAGTCGGGGATGGCGTCGGGCTGGCGGTCGCTGTGGCGGTCGCGGCCGACGGCGAGAGCGACGGCGACGCCAGGGCTGCGAGCGACGACGAAGCCGACGGCGGCACGATCGTTGAGGTGGACGTCGGCGCGGTCGCGAGCGGCGCACAAGCGGAGACGCACGCCAAGGCTGCTGCGAGCGCGAACCGACGTGCTCCCATGCCGTCACCCTACCAACGCATGACCGTTCCTGACGGTACGGTGCCTCGACCAGGCACCGAATGCGCGAGAGGAGCGGATCGCTCCGCTCCTCTCATCGCGAAAACCGGATGGGCGCTAGACGATCAGGGAAGTCACGACCGGTCGCGTTGGGACTGCCGACGGATGGCTGGCGCCGCGCCACGGCGTACCGAGGATCGGCAGAAGGTACCGGTCGACGCCGATGTAGCCGGCCGTCTTCCAGGCGAGGACGAGCAAGAAGCCGAGCAGCAGAAGTACCGGGTTCGTGCTCGCGGTGCCGGCGAGCATGTAGTTGAGGTTCATGAACGCGCCGGCGACGGCCGCGATGCCGACGAAGGCTCCGAAGATCAGGCCGAGCCCGACGGCGGCCTCGCCGAAGGCGATCAGCTTGCCGAAGAATCCCTCCCAGTGGTTGGTCACCATGAATTGGATGAAGGTGCTGTACCAGTCGTACGTGATGACCGGCTTAGCCGGTGCGACTGGCGTGGCAGCGATCCGCTGCCAGAAGGCGTAGATGCCGGCGCCGTCGATGATGTAGTTCGTCTTGGCGCCGGTGTCGATGACCTTGTGCCAGCCGGCATCAAGCCAGCTGAAGCCCACGTACATGCGGACGATGAACCAGAGCGGCGCGAGCCGCCGGTCGGAGAAGAGCAAGCGCGCCAGGGGCGGGTCGGCGACGACGGTGTCCGTGCGGGTGATCTGAGCTTTCATTTCGTTTCTTCTTTCGTGGAGCTGCTACGCGGTGGTGGTCGACGTGGTGTACAGGTCGCGGGTCCCGACGTAGGCGATGGTCGCGAGAATGAAGGCGAACGCGATGCCAGGGATCAGGTAGAAGCCGTCCAGCGACGGGCCCCACTCCTTGATCGTCGCGAACACGCTGCTCCCCGGGAATGTCTCGCTCGCGAAGTACGCCGCGAAGGCCGCGGTCGCACCCACGATGAGGAAGTCGTAGCGGAACGTCCTGGCGCCCAGGACCTGCACCGCGACGCCCGCGATCAGGGAGAGGATGACGATGGCTGCGAGTACTGCGAGGCCCATTTTCGTTAGCTCCGTTTCACGCTTGCTGGGATCACGATGCACCTTAAATGGACCGTTCGACAGGGCCGTTCGGCCCGAAAGGGTAGGACCGGAGGCCCCGCTAGTCGACGTGCTCGTTCGCGCTGACCGCGCCGCGGTCAGGCATGCTCGTGACAGCACCGCAGCGGATCGCCGGGACGGCGGCAACGCGATCCACGTCGAGGAGCCAGCTGCACTCGAAGCAGCGCGCCATCTCGACCTCCCCGCCACGGCGCGCGCACTGCACCCGTTGGTCGGCCTGCAGGGCGAGCCAACCCCGGTGGTCAGTCATTCGGGTACGGGGTCGGCGTGGAGGGGCCGGCCACGCTCCATTTCGCATCGATCGCCGCGCGGATCGCTTTGAGGCTCATCCCACCGGCGACCATCGCCTTCGTATCGAGCGCCACCCCCACGCACGTGCCGCACGAGAGCCCGTGCGGATCGAGGATGAACGTGCCAGGCCCGGTCTGCTCCTTCACGAAACAATCCCAGTTGTCGCGGTGGCCAGCCGTCTGGCCGCAGCCGCAGAAGCACGGGATGTACCGCAGCTCTGCCTGGTGATCGACCGCGAACGCATACGCGTCGCGAACGGCCTGCGGCGCCTGCTGGTAGCGCACTGGCCACATGCCCATGTCCGGCATCGCGAGGAGCGAGCTTGGGATGAGTGTGGGCCGCGTCGTCGCGACCGGGGCGGTGCACGCCGCGATCGCCATGCCCGCGACCGCTACGAGAAAGTGCCGGCGACGCACGTCAGGCCGCCGACACGATGAGCGCGGTGACCATCCCGAACATCCCGGCCTGTCCCTCGGCGTGCCCGAGGATGTGGCAGTGGAACGCCCACGCCCCGACGGCGTCCGCGACGACGATCGCGTCCCAGCGCTCGCCCGGTGCAACGTTCAGGGTGTCGCATTTGAACGGCGCGGGAAGCGGGTAGCCGTCGCGCGCGAACACGTCGAACGTGAGGCCGTGCAGGTGGACCGGGTGGATCATCTGGCCTTCGTTCATGAACCGGAACCGGATCCGCTGCCCGAGCTTCGCGGTGTACGGAGCGGTGGCCGGGAAGCCCTTCCCGTTGATCGTGAACCCACCGAGGGCGTCGTTGAGGATGAACAGCTCGTCCTTGTCGTAGGACGGGTCCACGGTCCTCTCTTTCGGTACCACGATCAGCGGTCCGAGCATTCCCAGGCCGACCTGCTCCGTCGCGTTGTGGTGTGAGTGATACATGTGACTCCCGAACGGACCGGCCGTGAACTCGTAGACGAACGTCGCACCGGGTTTGATCGGAGGCTGGGTGAGGAACGGCACGCCGTCCTGCGTGTTGGGGACCCGCTGCCCATGCCAGTGCACTCCGGTGCTCTCCGCAAGATCGTTCTTCACCGTCACCCGGATCCGCTCCCCTTCGGTCGCCCGGATGATCGGTCCGGGGATCTGGCCGTTGAACGCGAGCGCGTTGATGAACTGGCCGGGGGTGACTTCCCATTTCAGCGGCGCGCACGTGAGGGCGAACTCCCGCACGCCGACGACGACGGTCGACGGCAGCTCCTGCAATCCAGCACCCTGGGTCTTGGCGGGGAACGCCTTGACCGCCGCTTCCATCAGCGCGTCGTGGTCGATCGGTGCTCCCGACGGACCCGGGCTCGCGGCGGCATGAAGCGAGTGATCGACCGACGGCTGCGGGGTCGC
>DATCPY010000032.1:0-9350 GCA_036569845.1 Candidatus Limnocylindria bacterium
CGTCGCCCAAGGCAAGCTCGCGGCCAAGGCCATCGACCGGTACCTCGCGGGCGACGACATGGCCCGCGTCGCCGAGGAGATCCGCGAAGAGGAGAAGGTCCCCGAGCTCATCGACATCGTCCCGTACAAGCCCGAGGAGCCGCAGGTCCGGATGCCGTTCCTGCCGTTCGCGGAACGCGTGAAGAGCTTCGAGCTCATCGAGAAGGGCTACGACAAGGCCGCGGCCGAGAAGGAAGCCGCCCGTTGCCTCCAGTGCGTCTGCCCTGACGTCGGCCGGTGCCACCTCCAGCGCCTCTCGCTCGAGCACGGCCTCACCGAGAACAAGTTCCACCGCGGCGAGCCGGTGGACTATCACGACTACGAATACGACTTCAGCCACGACTTCATCCTTCGCGACCTCAACAAGTGCATCAACTGCACGCAGTGCGTGCGGATCTGCCGCGACGTCATCGGCGCGAACTGCTACGGCCTGATGGGCGGCGGCTACGACTCGATCGTCACGACGCCGTGGAACGTATCGCTCAGCTACACGGACTGCGTGTCGTGCGGTGCCTGCGCCGAGACGTGCCCGACGGGCGCGCTGATGATGCGCGAGCGCGACCTCCAAACGTACGAGCTCGACGTCGTGCGCTGCATCTACTGCGGCGACTGCGTCGAGGTGTGCCCGCACGGCGCGCTCGGCGAGACCCCGAACTTCGAGCTCTCCACGTACCAGCGCTTCGGCGTGACGGTCCTCGCGAAGGAAGAGCTCGCGGCAGCGCGGACCTGGAAGCCGTCCGAGCACATCCCGCTCGGTGACGACACGAACCGCAGCAACATCCGGCCGCCGGAGATCCGCCCGCCGGGCCCGCCGCCCTGGAACGCATAGCCGCGGACATGCGGCGGCTCGCCTGGGACGCCTGCCTGAATGTCCGCGACCTTGGCGGGCTCACCTGCGGCGACTCTCGTCTCGCGCGGGGGCGACTGGTCCGCGCCTCGATCATCGGAACGCTCTCACCGGAGGGCCGCGAGGCCGTGCGGGAGCACGGCATCCGCACGGTCATCGATCTGCGGATCGACGAGGAGATCGCCGAGACCCCGAGCCCGTACCGCGACGGGATGACCTACCGGCACGTGCCGTTCGTCGCCGCGCGGACGATGGGCCTGCACCGCGCCGCCGCCGAAGGCACGATGGCCGATGAGCTGCGGCGCCTCGGCGCGCCCGACGGCGGTCTCGCCGCCGCGGTCCGCGCGATCGCGGAGTCCGAGCCCGGGATCGTGGTGCACTGCCTTGCGGGACGCGACCGCACCGGGATCGTCGTCGCGATCACTCTCGCGGCCATCGGCGTCCCCGACGAGGAGATCGTCGCCGACTACGTCGCGAGCGACGCCGAGCTCACCTCTGACTACATACGCTTCAAGGAGCTGAACCCAGACCGCGCCGCGGACGTCGATGCCGGCATCGAGCGGCGAGCCTGGACGATGGGGGAGGTCCTCACGACACTCCGCCTCGCGTTCGGCGGCGCGGCGAAATACCTGGGTCGTGCAGGTGTGACCCAAGCGGAGATCGATGCGATCCGCGCGAAGCTGCTCGCGTGACGCTTCGCGACCGGCTCGTCCAACGGATCCGCGCGCGCGGCCCGATCACCTTCGCGGACTTCATGGACGCGGCGCTCTACGACCCGCAGGACGGGTACTACACCGCGCACGCCGCCATCGGCTTCGACGGCGCCGACTTCCTCACATCGCCGGAGCTCGGGCCGGCGTTCGGGCGAGCCCTCGCGCGCGCGGCGATCGACTGCTGGAGCGGCATCGGGAAGCCGGCGCAATGGGACCTGGTGGAAGCGGGTGCGGGGCGGGGGATCCTGATGCGCGATCTCCTCGACGCGCTCGGGAAAGAGCGCCCCGAGGCCGCGCGCACCGCACGTCCGGCGATCGTCGAGGTGTCCCCTCGGCTGCGCGAGCAGCAAGCCCTCGCACTGGAAGGGCGCGAGCTGCGCTGGGCGTCCGTCGCGCGCTCCCTCGCGCCGATCCGAGGCGTGGTCTTCGCGAACGAGGTGCTCGACGCGTTCCCGGTGCACGTCCTCGTGCGGTCGGAAGAGGGCGTGCGCGAGGTATACGTCGACGCGGAAGATGGGGCGCTCGTCGAAACCCTCCGCGCGCCGAGCCACCCCGACCTGCGCTATCGGGTCCCGGACAGCCTGCCGCTCGGCGGACGGTGGGAGGTGAGCCTCGGCGCCGAGGGGTGGGTCGCCCAGCTCGCCGCGGCGCTCGCCCAGGGCTACCTGATCATCGTGGACTACGGCGGTGAGGAGGCTGACCTGCTCACCCGTGGCGGCGCGGGCACGGTCCGCGGCTTCTCGCGGCACCGCCTGGTGGCCGACGCGCTCGCCGCGCCTGGCGCCCACGACCTCACCGCGAGCGTGAACGTAACGGCCATCCGGCGCGCCGCCGAGGGCGCCGGGCTGATCCTCGCCGGGATGACCACGCAGCGCGACGCGCTCATCGGGCTGGGGGTCCGCGAGGCGTACGGGCGGCCGACCGACCCGCTCGACCAGCTGCGGGCCGCGAGCAAGCGGTCGGCGATCGACGTCCTCCTCGAGCCGAACGGCCTCGGCGCGTACACCGTGCTCTGCTTCGCGAAGGACGCGCCGGCCGACGGGCTACGGTTCCTCCAGCGCTGATCGGAGGGATGATGGCGGCCCGCTATATCGACGTGGACGGATCGCGCTTGTGCTGCGAGGTTGCCGGCAGCGGGACGCCGGTCGTCCTGCTCCACGGCGGCTGGCTCGACATGCGGCAATGGGACGAGCAATTCGAGGCGCTCGCTCGTGAGCACACGGTGGTCCGCTACGACGCCCGGGGCTACGGTCGTTCGCCGCTCGGCGTAGTGCCGTACACGCATCACGAGGACCTCGCCGCGCTTCTGCGCGCGCTCGGCATCGAACGTCCGAATCTGGTCGCGTTGTCGAACGGCGCAGCCATCGCGGTCGAGTTCGCGATCTGGGCGCCCCATTCGGTCCGGAGCCTGGTCGTGGGCGCCGCGCCGATGCGCGGTCGCGATCTCGGGCCCGAGTTCATCACGGGCATGCGCGCGGTGGTGTCCGCCGGAGCGGCCGGCGACAAGGACCGATGCCTGGCAGCCGCATGGGATTTCGCGCCGCTCCGGGTGGCGGCCGGCCTGCCTGACGCCCGCGGGCGGATCGATCGGATGATCCGAGAACATGAGTTCGCGTACGCGCGACCAGGCGCCCCCAAGCGCGGATACCTCGACCCCCCGATCAGCCAACGGTTCGCGGAGATCACCGCGCCGACGCTCGTCGTCATCGGCGATGGCGAGATGCCCGCACTCCTCGAACAGGGCGAGGCGATGGCCGCGAGCATCCCTGGGGCGCAGCTCGCGGTGGTCGCGGGCGCGGGCCACATCGTCAACCTGGAGCAGCCGGTGGCCTACGACGCCCTCGTGTCGGAGTGGCTCCGGGCGCACTAGCGCCGGCGCCGGTCGTCTCCCGCGACGCCGCCCCGGCGCGGTTCGTGCTTTGTAGACTTACGAGATGCGCATCCGGGTCGGCTGTGAGTTCGTCTGGGAGACTATGGCGCCCGTGCCGATGCTCATGCTGGTCAAACCGCGCGCCGATGCCGACCACATCGTGATCTACGAGTCGACGTGGAGCGATCCCGAGCTCGCGATCCATGAGTACGCGGACCTCTTCGGCAACAACTGCTGGCGGTTCGTCGCGCCGGAGGGGACCTCGGCCGTGCGCTACGACGCGGTCGTCGAGATCCCGGAGACGCCCGATCCGGTCGTGCCGCACGCGGCCCTGCACCGGGTGGAGGATCTTCCGGACAACGCGCTCGTGTTCACCCTTCCGAGCCGATACGTCGAGTCCGACAAGCTGCTCGATGCCGCGTGGCAGCTCTTCGGCAACACGGCCCCGACGTGGCAGCGGATCCAGGCGGTCTGCGACTGGGTGCATCACAACATCCAGTTCGTGAACGGGTCCTCGACGCCGGCGACGACCGCCTGGGATGTCTACCAGCAGCGCATGGGCGTCTGCCGCGACTTCGCGCTGCTCTCGGTCGCGTTGTGCCGGGCGCTGAACATTCCGGCGCGCTACACGTTCGGGTACCTGCCGGACATCGCGATCGAGCCGCCCGATGTGCCTATGGATTTCCATACCTGGTTCGAGGCCTACGTGGGCGGCCGGTGGTACACGTTCGACGCGCGGCACAACACCCCGCGCGTCGGTCGCGTGGTGATCGGACGCGGCCGCGACGCGGTCGACTGCGCGCTCTCGACGGCGTATGGCAGCGCGCGACTGGCGAAGTTCACGGTCTGGTCCGACGAGATGACGGCGGAGCGGCCCGGCGGTCCGCCGCAGGAAGAGGACGCCGACAGCGCGGAGGCCGCCGCACGGGCGCAGCCCTGACCGGCCGCCCGGACTGGTCGCACGTGCAGCGTGCCGTCTTCCGCGTGCGGCAGCACTACCGGTACACGTACACCGGGCCGGTGTGGGACCTCCACCAGCGCCTCGTCATGATCCCTCGTGAGGTCCAGCGCGATCAGCGAGTGCTGCAGCACGACCTCTCGGTACGCGGGACCGAAGGCGATCACCGGCTGACGTGGGAGCGTGACGAGTTCGGCAACCGCGTGGCCCGCGTCGTCGCGAATCGCGTGCCGCGAGCCATCGACTTCGAAGCGACCTTCAGGCTCGAGCGCACGTCCGTACCGCCGGTCTCCGAGGTGCCGCCGTGGCGCACCGAGGCCGAGCGCCTCGCGTACCTCCGGCCGACCGCGCTCACCGCGCCGGATCGGAAGCTGATCGATGCCGCGCTCGCGATCGCGCACAAAGCGGCTGACGCCGCCGAGCGGGCCGAGCTCGCGCACGCGTGGACGGCGAAGGCGATCGTCTACCAGTTCGGCGTCACCGGCTATAGCACCCCGGCGGCGATGGCCCTGCACCTCGGGGTCGGCGTCTGCCAGGACTACGCGCATATCCTGCTCGCGGTCCTTCGCCTGTTGAACGTCCCGGCGCGCTATGTCTCGGGCCATCTCATCGGCGAAGGCGCTCCGCATGCCTGGGTCGAGGCGTTCGTCGAGCGCGGCGGCGGCGCGGTGGAGGTCGTGGGGTTCGATCCGACGCACTCGCGGCGCACCCGGCTCGACTACCTGACCGTGGCCGTCGGCCGGGACTTCGCCGACGTGTCGCCGACGTCCGGCACCTATGGCGGCCCGGCCCAGGGGCGGCTCGCGGCGTCGAAGCAGGCCGAGGTCGTCGAGCTGGACGGCGCAGGCACGGCGGCCGTCGCATGACCACTGACGCCCGCGCCAGCGGCGTACCGCGCTACACCCCGGACGGATTCTGGGACGAGATGTTCGAGGCACCCGGCCAGGTCCGTCCGCACTACGTGGATCTCGCCCGCCGCCTGGCGACGCTCAGCACCGCGGATGTCGCGAAGCGCCAGCGCGCCGCTGACCTGTCGTTCCAGGCCCAAGGCATCACGTTCTCGGTGAATCAGGACCCGAGCGGGCCGGAGAAGACGATGCCGTTCGATCTCGTGCCGCGGATCGTCCGTGCCGACGAGTGGGCTCGTCTCGAGCGCGGCCTCGAGCAGCGCGTGCGCGCGCTCAACCTGTTCCTGCACGACGTCTATCACGAGCAGCGGATCCTGCGCACCGATCTCATCCCCGCGGAGCTGGTCCTTGGTGCGCGCGGGTATCGCCGGGAGTTCCGCGACGTCGACGTGCCCCTCGGCGTGTACACGCACATCGTCGGCAGCGACCTGGTGCGCGACGGGACCGGCACCTGGTACGTCCTCGAGGACAACCTCCGCGTGCCCTCCGGCGTCTCGTACCTGGTCGAGAACCGCCGCGTGCTGAAGCGCGTTTGGCCGCAGATCTTCGCCGACTACCGTGTGCGTCCGGTCGAGGGCTACCCCCAGGATCTGCTCGAGGTCCTGCGCGCCGCGGCACCGGCGTCGGACGACCCGACCGTCGTGCTCCTCACGCCCGGCGTCCACAACTCCGCGTTCTTCGAGCACGCCTTCCTCGCGAAGTCGATGGGCATCGATCTCGTCCAGGGGTCGGACCTCTTCGTCGACGACGGGGCCGTGTACATGCGCACGACGCGCGGCCGCCGGCGGGTCGATGTCATCTACCGCCGGGTGGACGATGACTTCCTCGACCCGCTCGCGTTCCGTGCGGATTCCCTCCTCGGCGTCCCTGGGCTGCTGGCGACGACCCGGATGAAGCGCGTCACCCTCGCGAACGCCATCGGCACGGGCGTCGCCGACGACAAGGCGATCTACGCGTACGTGCCCACGATCATCAAGTACTACCTCGGCGAGGACGAGATCCTGCCGAACGTGAAGACGTACGTCGCGGACGACCCGAGCGAGCGCGCGTACATCCTCGAGCACATCGCCGACCTCGTGGTGAAGTCCGTGAACGAGAGCGGCGGGTACGGGATGCTCATCGGGCCGCACGCGTCGGCCGCCGACCGCGAAGTCTACCGGAACAAGGTCAAGCAGGATCCCCGCGGCTACATCGCCCAGCCCACCATCGCGCTGTCGCGCCATCCGACCTGGAGCGGCGACCACCTGGAGGGCCGCCACGTCGACCTGCGGCCGTTCATCCTGTTCGGCCGCGACGTGAAGGTGACGCCGGGCGGCCTCACGCGCGTCGCCCTGCGCAGCGGCTCGCTCGTGGTGAACAGCTCGCAAGGCGGCGGCGCGAAGGACACCTGGGTCCTCGAGGCCGAGACGTGCTGAGCCGCGTCGCCGACGACCTCTACTGGGTGAGCCGGTACGTCGAGCGGGGGATCGCGGTCTCGCGACTCGTCGACGTGACGAGACACCTCGAGCTCGACGCCGGTACCGAGGACTTCTGGGCGCCCCTCGTCGGCGCGATCGACCTTGCCGGGGACGACGTGCGCTTCTATCTCACGAGCGACACGATGAACCCGGACTCCCTCGTCTCCTGCGTCCGGATGGCCCGGACCCTCGCGCGGGGCATCCGCGAGTCGATGGCCAGCGAGATGTGGGAGGAGCTGAACACCCTGTACGGCTCGCTCGCAACCCCGACGACCTCGCGGGCCGTGCGCGGCGAAGCGATCTCCTTCGCCCGGCTCGTCCGCGAGCGCCTGCAGTCGTTCCAAGGCCTCGCCGAATCGACCCTCGCGCGAGATGAGCCCTGGCACTTCCTCGAGCTCGGGAAGTTCGTCGAGCGTGCCGACGATGTGGCGCGAGTGCTCAACCGCCAAGCCCATCTTCTCGTCGCGGGGAGCCATACCGCGGACCCGACCGGGGCCGATGTCGTGCGCTGGCTTGCCGTGCTGCGGACCTGCGGTTCGGCGGAGGCGTATGCGCGCTTCTACTCGCTCCGCGTCGAGCCGGCGCGCCTGCTCGAGTTCCTGCTCCTGAATCCGATCTTCCCGCAGTCCGTGCGGTTCTCGCTCTCTGGCGCGTGCGACGCTCTCGATGCGATCGCAGCACTGCGGACGAGCACGGGCAACGATCCGGGCCCCGCGGTGCGTACGCTCGGCAAGGCGCGCGCGCAGGTCGAGCTCACCGCCATCGACGAGGTCTTCGATCGCGGCCTCGAGCGCTTCCTGACGAACATCCAGCTGCTCATCGCGCAGGCGTCGGACGAGCTGTCCGCGACGTACCTGCGCGACGAGCCGGTGCCCGGCCGGCTGGTGGGCGTCGCCCGCGCGACGATGATCATGGCCGCGCAGCAGCAACAGCAGTGAGGATCGCGGTCGAGCACCGGACCCAGCTCGCGTACAGCGACGACGTCGTCGAGAGCGTGATGGACGCGCGTCTCGGACCGCGGACGGACGAGCACCAGCGCTGGATCTCGTTCGACCTCAGCGTCGAGCCACGCGCGTCCGTGCGGCGGTACAACGACGGCTTCGGGAACGCGGCCCACCTCATCACGGTCGCGCGGCCGCACCGCACGATCGACGTGGTCATGCGCGGGGAGATCGAGACCACGCTGACGGACCCGTTCCAGCTGCCGCGCGCGCGGCCGACGGCGCTCGCGCCTGGTGATGCCGCGGACTTCATGTCGCCGTCGCCGCTGATCCCGCAGGCGCCGGAGCTCGGCACGATCGCAATGCCGTTCCGCGAGGAGCCGGGATTCGAGGCCGTGCAGAAGCTGATGCACCTCGTCCACGAACGGTTCGAATACCGGGCCGATGTGACCGGCGTGGAGACGAGCGTGGCGGAGGTGCTGAGCCATTCGTCCGGTGTGTGTCAGGACTTCGCGCACGTCCTCATCGGCCTGTGCCGCGCGATCGGCATCCCGGCGCGGTACGTGAGCGGGTACATCCTCGCCGGTGCGGAGCCGAGCGCCCCGAAGCGCGGCGCGGCTGTATCGCACGCCTGGATCGAGGCGTTCACGCCGACGCACGGCTGGCGCGGCTTCGATCCCACGAACGACCTGATGGCGAGCGAGCACCACGTGAAGATGGCCGTCGGGCGCGACTATCACGACATACCGCCGACGCGTGGCACGTTCCGGGGCGTCGCGGACGAGGAGCTCTCGGTGGCCGTGACGACGCGGCCCATCGCGGCACCGGCCTCGTCGGGGCGATAAACTAGGCGTCCCAAGCCGATCTGGGGCTCTTAGCTCAGTTGGTTAGAGCGTTGCCTTGACATGGCAAAGGTCACTGGTTCGAGCCCAGTAGAGCCCACAGACACCAGGGATCCGTAGGGAAACGCGGTGGCCCCCACAACTAGTTTCGGTGTGGAGGCCATTGACTCGCCGGGCTGGTGTACCGCTAGGCCACCGGATCACATCGCCTTCAGCCTCGGACGCGAAAAGGAGACCGGTCCTTTGACGTATCGCCTGGCCATGTCGCGACGCGGGCGCTCTCTCGGGAGTCCATCAAGGCGCCTCCGCGCCGTCGTGGCTCATCGGTCGCCTTCCCGTAGCCAGATACCCGCGTGCGCCGGCTGGACGGTGTCACGCACCGCGTCAACGAGGTCGGCGCACACCGCATCAAGGTCCACCTCGTCGCGGAGCCGGTCACCGAACGCCTCGAGTGTCCGCACCGCGTCGTAGCGCGAGCGGGAGAAGCGGCGATCGACGAAACGCTGCATCCGGACGCGGAGCGGCTGAAAGAGCGCGAAGCTCGCGAGCGTCGAGGCTGCGACGGCAAGCTCGGAGCCTCCGGTAAAGGGCCGCAGCAGAGTCTGGAGCAGGACGATACCGCCGACGAACGCCGCGCCGATCGCGGCGGTCGTGAGCCCATACACAAGCGTCCGATTGATGAGGAGGTCGATGTCGTACAGGCGGTAGCGGAAGATGGCGACGCCGGCGGCGAGGGGGATCGCGTTGATCATGAGCACGTCGATGATCTCGAACG
>DATCPY010000033.1:0-6099 GCA_036569845.1 Candidatus Limnocylindria bacterium
GGATGAACGGGACCGAGCCCGGAAGGACCACCAGGCGGAAGATGAGCGCGTCCGAGGCGCCGAACGACCTGGCGACCCGAAGGAGCGCGGCCTCGGTGTTCCGGACACCGGCCATGGTGTTGATGATGATCGGGAACAGCGCGCCAAGGAAAATGACTGCGACCTTGGAAGGCATGTCGATCCCGAACCAGATGATGAACAGCGGGATAAGGACGATGCGCGGCGTGCTGTAGAAGAAGTTCACGAACGGATCCATGGCGTACTGGAAGCGCGTGTACCAGCCCATGAGCAGCCCGAGCGCGAGTCCGATGCCCATCGCCATGCCGTAGCCGACGATGATCTCCTGCCCGCTGGTCGCGATGTCGAGCCAGATCTCGCCGTCCTGGAACAGCTTCACGAACGCTTGCGCGATGTCGGCCGGTCCCGGCAGGAAGAGCACCGGGACGATGCGCGCGTTGGCGACGAGCTGCCACACCGTCAGCACGAACGTGACGCTCAGCGTACCGACGATGACCGGCTCGTACTGCTTCATCCGGCCCGGCCTCACCGCCGAGCGGCGTTCCTGCGCCGGCGGCTTCTCCAGCGGGTAGGTCGGCGCGATCGGCTCCCAGCTCTGGATGCTCATGCCGCGGGCATTCCGGCGACAAGGCGCTCGGCCGGAACGGCCAGCTCCTCCTGGATGGACTCCCAGATCTCATCCTCGTAGGTGAGGAACTGCGGATCGCGCTTCACGCGCAGGTCGCGCGGCCGGGACAGGCTGATGTCGACGACGGTCTTCACGCGGCCGGGGCGGCGGGTGAACACGATGACCCGGTCCGCCAGGTAGATGGCCTCCTTGATGTCGTGCGTGATGAAGAGCGCGGTCTTCTTGGTCTTCGACCAGATCTTGAGGAGCTCGAGCTGCATCATCTCGCGCGTCTGCGCGTCGAGCGCCGCGAACGGCTCGTCGAGCAGGAGCATCTCCGGATCCGTGAGGAGCGCGCGCGCGAGATTCACCCGCTGCTGCATCCCGCCGCTCAGCTCCAGCGGGTAGGCGTCCTCGAAGCCTGCCAAGCCGACGAGCTCGATCTGCTGCTTCGCCCGTGCGATCGCCTCGTCCTTCGCCATGCGCCGCTGGGCCTCGACGCCGAAGATGACGTTGCCGAGGACCGTGCGCCACGGGAGCAGGCCGGGCTGCTGGAACACCATCGCCCGGTCCGGGCCCGGCTTCGTGATCTCACGGCCGTCGAGGGTCAGGGTCCCGCCTGCGATCGGGAGCAGGCCGTCCACGGCGTTGAGGAAGGTCGTCTTGCCGCAGCCCGACGGTCCGACGATCGCGAGGAACTCGCCGGGCCGGACCACGAGGTCGACGCCCTGCACGGCGGTGAAGAGCGCCCGCGAACGGTGCAGCCAGTACTCGATGACGACGCCCTTGGCCGCGAGCTTCGCGGTGCGGTCGATCACCCGCGCTAGCTCAGCTTGCCGTCGCTCGGATGCGGCTCGTTGCGGAGCAGGTACCCGAACCGCTCCTTGGCCTTGCGCTTGGTGTCCGCGCTCGGCGTGTTCACCGGCGGGAAGTCCGCCTTCCACTCCCACGGCCGCGTCGCGTCGATGATCGCCCGCGAGCTGTGGCCCTTCTTGTCCTTCGGGATGCGCGGGTCGAGCGGGCCACTCCACGCGCGCTT
Organism: Candidatus Limnocylindria bacterium; assembly: GCA_036569845.1. Lineage (GTDB taxonomy): Bacteria > Chloroflexota > Limnocylindria > P2-11E > P2-11E > UBA4735. The sequence goes on from DATCPY010000033.1 coordinate 1,665, forward strand.
GATGATGTCGATCGACTCGACCGGATCGGAGCGCGTGCTCATCGCCCAGACGACGTCGTTCAGGTCCATCACGTCGATGTCCTCGTCCACCACGATGACGTAGCGGCCGAGGTACGCGCCGGCATGGACCGTCGCGGCGAGGTGGCCGACCTGGCGCGCGTGGCCCGCGTAGCGCTGCTCGATGCTCACGGCGTTGAACAGGCGCGACCCGCCGACCTCGTGGCACCACACGCCCTTGATGCCCGGGACGCCGACGGCCTCGAGCTCCGAGCGGAGCAGCGCGGACCGGAGGAACGCGCGGTAGAAGGACTGCTCGTCGGGCGGCTGGTTCGGCGGCGAGCCGAGGATGATCGGATCGTTGCGGTGGTAGACCGCCTCGACCTGCATGAACGGCTCGGGCCGCGCGTCGCTCGCGTAGTAGCCGGTCCACTCGCCGAACGGACCTTCGACGATCCGCTCCTTCGGGTCGACCCAGCCCTCGATCACGATCTCGGCGTCCGCGGGCAGCGGCAGCCCGGTGACCGGGCCCTTCACCACGCGGTACGGCTCGCCGCGCACGCCACCGGCCCAGTCGTACTCCGTGAGCCCGAACTGGACCTCGGTCGCGGCCGCGAGGAAGAGCAGCGGGTCACCGCCGGCGACGAACGCGATCGGCATCTTCTCGCCGCGCGCGAGCCACGCGTCGCGGTGCATCCGGCCGTGCTTGCCGGGCGAGATGTAGAAGCCGAGCTTGTTCTTGTCGTGGACCATCACCCGGTAGCAGCCGAGGTTGACCCACCCGTTGTCGGGATCGCGCGTGATGTCGAAGCTGCCCGTGCCGATGTAGCGGCCGCCGTCGTCCTCGTGCCACTTGGGCGCCGGGAAGATCGTCATGTCGACATCCCCGCCCCGCAGGACGTTCTCGAAGATCGGGCCGTCCTTCACCTCGATGGACGGGATGGGCGTGATCCCCAGGGAGACCCGCTTCTGCCACGCGCGCACGAGGTCGTCGGGCGCCATCTTCGGGTCGAGGCCGAGGGTGAGGGCCAGGCGCGGGAACCAGCCGAGGCCGTTGGAGAGGACCCGGAAGCCCTTCTTATAGCCCGGGATCTCGTCGAACAGGAGCGCCGGCGTGCCGTGAACGCGCCCGGTGAGCTCCGTCGCCATGCCGATCTCGTCCTCGGAGCGGGCACCGCGCACGACCCGCAGCTCGCCCAGCTCATCGATGCGCTTCAGCCAGTCACGGAGATCACGGAAGGTCCGCGTCGGGCGCTCGGCGACAGCCATCCCCATCTCCCACCCCGCCCTTCCCGGGCCGCGGGGGTCAATTGGCAAATGGTTATACCACTGGCGCCGCCGAGCCGGACACCCGGCCCGGCTGTGCGCTCAGCGGGGTAGCGAGGTCAGGAAATCCGCGACGATCGCGGTCACCTGACCGGCCGTCCCGCGCGCGCTGTGGGGGCTGTGGCCGCCGTCCTCGATCATCTCGATCCGGGCCGCCGGCACCTCCCGCCCGATGCGGTCGAGCTCGCCCGGCTCGGTGCGCGGGTCGTCCGCGCCGTGCACGACGAGCATCGGCACGCGGAGGTGGTCGAGCCGGTGTTCATAGAAGTCCGCCGCCGGCGTGGCCGCGATGTCGAGCCAGGCCTGCCCGCCGGCGCGGATGATCGTCCGCCAGTAGTCGACGCCGTGCTCCGCCGCGAGCTTCCCGGTGACGCGCTCCCCGAACGCATCCGGGTCGTTGACCATCTGCTCGAAGAACCACCGTGAATGTGGCTTCTGGCGATCGAGGTGAATGGCCTCGACGATCAGACCGTCGTACCGCTCGGGCGCCCGCAGGGCCATGATCGTCGCAACCACCGCGCCGTCGCTGTGGCCCCACAGCACCGGACGCTCGACCGCGAGGGCACCGAGCAGCGTCTCCGTCTCGATCGCGGCGGCGATGTGGAACTTCGGAGGCAGCGCGCTGATGTGCGGTGACCCGCCGTACCCGCTGCGGTCGGGGATGATGAAGCGGCGCTCCAGCTGGGCGATCGCGTCGTCATGCGGATAGAAGCCGTAGCCCCACCCGCCGTGCAGGATGACCAGCGGCGCGCCGGCGCCGCCCTCGCGGTAGTGGAGGCGGATCGGCCGGGTGGCCGGAAGGAGCGGAGAGCCGTCGATCGTCGCCGTCCGGGAGACGAGCTCCGTCACTTCCCCTTGTAGTTCGGCTTGCGCTTCTCGGTGAACGCGGTCACGCCTTCGCGCGCGTCCTCCGACGCGAACAGCCTGCCGACCGCGGCGTGCTCGAAGAGCAGCCCGTTCTGGAACGGCATGCCGCCGCCGAGGACGGTCGCGAGCTTGATCTGTCCGATCGCGAGCGTCGGTCCGGTCGAGAAGAGTGACGCCATCTCGTGCGCACGCTCCTGCAGGGCCGCGGCAGGCACGACCTCGTCGACGATGCCGAGCGTCTTAGCCTCCGCCGGCTGCACGGTGCTCCCGCGGATCATGAGCTCGAGCGCCTTCTGCCGGCCGATGAGCCGCGGCAGGCGCTGCGTCCCACCGGTCCCCGGGAGCACGCCCAGCGTGACCTCGGGCAATCCGATGGTGTAGGCACCCTCCGCGGCGATGCGGATATCGGCGCACATCGCGATCTCCAGACCGCCGCCAAGGCAGTGGCCGTTGATCGCGCAGACCACGATCTTCGGCGTCCGTTCGAACTTGCCCATGATCTCGTTCGCGTGGATCACGAACGCGAACTGGTACTCGCTGTCGGTCGACGCGAACATCTTCACGTCGGCGCCGGCGGAAAAGAACTTCTCGGACGCGCTCCTCACGACGATGGCCTTCACCGAAGCGGTGAAGCGAGCCTCGTCGATCGCTAACGACAGGTCGTCGAGGAAGGCCTTGTCGTAGGAGTTGGCCGGCGGCCGGTCCAGCACGATGTGCCCAACGGCATCGCGGATCTCGAGCCGTACGACCGACATGACGACCTCCCGAACGCGCGCGAGCGGATTTCCGGCACAATCTAATGAACCGCAGTCGCGCTCGTACGCGCCGGTCAGTGGAGAGGTCCTTCGATGGCAAAGATGTTCATCAACGGCGAGCTCGTCGACGCCCAGGCAGGCAGGACGATGGAAGTGAAGAACCCGTCGAACGGGTCGGTCGTCGACTCGATCCCACGCGGCAGCGTGGCCGATGTGAACGCGGCCGTCGAGGCGGCAGCCAAGGCGTTCCCGGCATGGGCGGCCATGCCGCCCACGAAACGCGCGGCGATCCTGCACCTCGCGGCCGAGAAGATGAAAGCCGCCGTCCCGGAGCTTGCGAAGCTCCTCTCGCAGGAGCAGGGCAAGCCGCTCGCGCACGCCATCCTCGAGGCGTCGCGCGTCCAGGAGAACCTCGAGTACTACGCGGGGCTCGCCGACAAGATCCGCGGCGACTACGTCCCGCTGGACGATCCTGCGAAGTTCGGTCTCACCATCCGGCGGCCCATCGGCGTGGTCGCCGCGATCACCCCGTGGAACTTCCCGCTGACCCTCATGGCGAACAAGATCTGCCCGGCCCTCGCAACGGGCTGCACGGTCGTGCTGAAGCCGGCGTCGACGACGCCGCTCGCGACGCAGAGGGCGGTCGAGATCATCAACTCCGCCGGCCTGCCGCCGGGCGTGCTGAACATCGTGCACGGCTCGGGCGCGGAGATCGGTGATGCACTCGTGTCGCACAAGAAGGTGAACAAGGTCGCCTTCACCGGCCAGACCGAGACCGGGAAGCGGATCATGAAGCTCGCGGCCGAGAACGTGACGCGGGTCACCCTCGAGCTCGGCGGCAGCGACCCGATGATCGTCTGCGACGACGCGGACATCCGCCGTGCCTCGGCGGCGACGGCGATCGGCCGGTTCTTCAATGCCGGCCAGGCCTGCCTCGCCGTGAAGCGCGTGTACGTGTTCGCGTCGGTCGCCGAGGAGTTCATGGCGAAGATCGCCGACCGCGCGAAGAAGGAATGGAAGGTCGGTGACGGCCTCGCCGAGGGTGTCAAGATGGGTCCGCTCCACACCGAGCACCAGCGCGCCGAGGTGGAAGCCCAGGTCGCCGACGCGGTCGCGAAGGGTGCAAAGGTCCTTGCCGGCGGGACGCGGCCGGAGGGCAAGGACTTCGAGCGTGGCTGGTTCATGGAAGCGACCGTGCTCTCCGACGTCGCGGAGGACTCGCGCATGCTCACCGAAGAGGTCTTCGGCCCGGCGCTCCCGATCGTCATCGTGAACGACCTGGACGAGGCGATCGTCAAGGCGAACGCGAGCGTGTACGGCCTTGGCTCGTCGATCTGGACGAAGGACCTCGCGAAGGCCCGCAAGGCCATCGAGCTCCTGCAGGCCGGGTACACCTGGGTGAACGACATCCAGGTCGCGTATGACCAGCTGCCGTTCGGCGGATCGAAGCAGTCAGGGTTCGGCAAGGAGCACGGCCTCGAGGCCCTCGA
>DATCPY010000034.1:0-16156 GCA_036569845.1 Candidatus Limnocylindria bacterium
GCCGCTCGACGGTCTGGTGCCCGGCGAGCAGACCATCGCGCTGTTCGAGCGCGTCGCGGGATCGGCGACCGCGGTCCGGATCGCCGAGGCGAAGTTCCTCTTGTCGCAGCCCGAGTACGTGGTCTGGACCCTCGACTTCGAAGGCGACGCGTCCGCCGACACCGAGCTCGCGAACACCGCCGCGATCGCCGACGGCCTCAAGATCCCGATGACCGTGTTCTGGAATCCGAGGGCGTGGACCACGAGCCAAGTCTCGACGGAGCGGCAGGACGCGATGCTCGCCTGGACCAAGGACCGCGCCGTCAAGGGCGACGAGGTCGCGCTCCACCTGCACATGTGGACGGACTACGTCCGCGCCGTGGGGCTCGTGCCGCGGACCGCGCCGAGCTGGGCCGGACGCGGCGACGGCTACGACGTCCCGATGACCGCGTATCCGGAGAACGAGCAGCAGGCGATGATCGGCTACGGCGTGAAGCTCATGGTCCAGCACGGCCTGCCGGTGCCCACATCCTTCCGGGCGGGCGGGGACATCGGCGACACCGCGACGCTGCGCGCCGTCGCGGCGTCAGGGTTCACCGTCGACTGCACCGCGGTGGCGAAGGACTACCCGCCCATCGGCCGCGTCCCCTACCCGTGGGACCTGCCGGTGGGCGCGCAGCCGTACCGGCCATCCGCGACCGACGCGAACAAGCCCGGCGACCTGCCGCTCCTCGAGGCTCCGACCATCGGCGGCAACACCTACGCGTTCACGGCGCAGACCATCCAGCCCCAGATCCGCGCGAACCTCGCGCTCTTCGCGCCTGCGGGGGGCGTCGCGTCCGAGCGGAAGACCATCACCGCCGTGAGCCACCCCGGGACGATCGTCCCGGCGGAGCGGGCGGCCATCGAGGCGCTGCTCGGCGCATTCGGCCCGCTGCGCTACGACGCCGACCGCGGCCCGGTGCGCTTCGTCACGCTGCGCGAGCTCGCGAAGGCCTACGCCCGGTAACACCTAGGCGGTCGCGCGCACTCCGGCCGGGGGGCGACCGCCGCGATGCCGGATGCGGTCCTCGATCTCTTGCCACAGCGAGATGATCTGGCTGGCGTTGAAGATCGAGGAGTACGTCCCCGACACGATGCCGACGACGAGCGCGAGCGCGAAGGTCCGCATCGAGTAGCCCCCGAAGAGATACAGCGCGAGCAGCGTCAGGACGACGGTGAGCGAGGTAATGACGCTCCGCGCCAGGGTCTGCATGATCGAGAAGTTGATGACCGGGTTGAGCGCCTCGCCCCGGTTGAGGTGGAGGTTCTCGCGGATCCGGTCGAAGACGACGATCGTGTCGTGCACGGAGAAACCGATGATCGTGAGGACCGCCGTCACGAACAGGCTGTCCACCTCGACGTTGAAGAAATAGCCGAGGATCGCGAAGAGACCGAGCACGACGAGAGCGTCGTGCAGCAGGGCGATGATCGCGGCGATGCCGTAGCGGAACGCGGACCAGCCGAACTCCTTGAAGGCGAACGCGATGAGCAGGACGATCAGGATCGAGGCGAACACGATCGAGCGCACGGCGTTCGTGACGAGCTCCGCGCTGAACGACGGGCTCACCGTGGAGGCGTTGTCGTCGATGTACGTCGTCGGGTACCTCGCCTTGATGGCCTGCTCGACCGTCACGGTCTCGTTGGTCTTCGCGTCGGCCTTCAGGGTCAGCGTCCGGACCTCCATCCGGCCGCCCTCCGCACCCTGGATCACCGCCTCGGGATGGCCGAGCGACGCGAGCAGATCGTGCAGCTCCGTGGCCGGGGGCGCCGCGGTGAAGCGCAGGTCGAGCAGCGTGCCGCCCTTGAACTCGATGCCGGGCTTGAGGCCGCCGATCGCGAGGAAGAAGACACCGGGGACGATGAGAAGCGCGGAGAGCGCGAAGTACCACAGCTTGCGCTCGACGAAGCGGAACAGCATCAGACCGTCACGCTCGCCGCGGTGCGTCCACTGGCCGCGTCGGCCGGACGCTCCTCGACGCCCCAGAGCCGCCGGCGGCGCAGCGACGGATACTCGATCGCCGCATGCAGGAGCAGCTGGGTCACGAACACAGCGGTGAAGAAGGAGATCACGACACCGACGATGAGGGTCAGCGCGAAGCCCTTCACCGTGCCGGTCCCGAAGTTGAACAGGATGAGGGCGGTGAGGATCGTCGCGAGGTTCGAGTAGAGGATCGACGGGAACGCCCGCCGGCGACCTTCATCGAGGGAGACCCGCAACGTCTTACCCGCCCGCAGCTCCTCCTTGATGCGCTCGAACGTCAGCACGTTCGCATCGACGGCCATGCCGATAGAGAGGATGAAGCCCGCGACGCCGGCGAGGGTGAGCGTGACCGGGATGAGCCGGAAGACCGCGTACGTGAGCGCGGTGTAGAAGAACAGGGCCATGACCGCGATCACGCCGGGGAGGCGGTAGTACAGGATCATGAACAGCGCGACGAGCAGCAGCCCGATCGCGCCCGCGACCAGGCTGCGGCGCACGGAGTCCTGGCCGAGGGTCGGCTCGACGCGGCTCGATTGCACGATCTCGAGCGGCACCGGTAGGGCGCCGGAGTTCAGAAGCGTGCTGAGCTGCTTCGCCGACTGCGTCGTGAAGGTGCCCTGGATGACGCCGCTGCCGCTGTTGAAGACGTTCTGGATGACCGGCGCGGAGATCTGCTTGTTGTCGAGATTGATCTGGACCGGCTTGTTCAGGAAGTCCTTCGACAGCTGCACCCACCGGGCGTCATCAGGCGGCCCGAACTCGAAGTGGACCACCGGCTGGTTGTTGGTGCCCTGGAACTCCACGAACGTCGGCTTCAGATTCGCACCGGTCAGCGGCGGCGTGAGGGAGTGATACGTCCCGGTCCCAACGCCGCTGCTGTCGACGTCGGGGACCTTGATCTCGAGGAACGCCTGCTGCGTCGCGAGCTCCTGGGCCTGCGCGAGATCCGACACGCCGGGGAGCTGCAGGAGGATCTTGTCCGCGCCGAGCGATTCGATGACCGGCTCGCTCACCCCGAGGGCGTTGATCCGCCGGTCGATGACGATCCGGGTCAGATTGTTGAGCTCGTCGATCGAGGTCGTCGTGCCGCCGGGGATCTGCTCGGGATGGAGCTGGAGGATGAGCTGCGTGCCGCCCTGGAGATCGAGCCCGAGGTGGGTCTTGATCTCGCTGTTGGCCTGGAAGCCGCCGATCCGGAAGCAGACGCCCGGGCACTCGAACGGGAACGACAGCTGATGCTTGGGGATGTCGATCCAGACCGCCAGGACGGCGATGACGACAATGACCCAGGCCCACCCACGATTCATGCGGAAGCGTCCTCCGGACTAGCTGACTTGGGCGAAGAAAAAGCGCGACCCGTTCGATCGGGTGCGCTCGTATGACGAAAGTATAGGTCTGGGGGCCGGATCAGCCCCACCGCTCCGAGGTGCCGGCTTCGTCGGTCGGGGTCGTCCATCCCTCGGCCTTCGCCTGCTCCAGGCGCTCGGGATCGCGCAGCCGCTCGCGCGCCTCGCGAGCCTCCTTGTCGAAGACGGTCTCGTCCGGCTCAGGAGGGACGCCCGTCGCGACGGCGGCCTCGGTGAGCGGCGGCTCGGGCGCAGCCACCGGCGCGGCGATCGCCGGCTGCTCCGGCTTGGCGTTCGCGGCAGTGGCATCGAGGTATTTGTCCGCGTTGAGGAACTCGCTCCGGAGCTCATCGCTCGTCCGTCGGAACTCGGCCAGCGCCCGGCCGAGATCGCGCGCGAGCTTCGGCATCCGCTCCGGCCCGAGCACGATGAGAGCAATGACGAGCAGGAGGAGGAGCTCGCCGGTCCCGATGCCGAACATCTAGCGCTCCATGCCGGCTGCGGCCGCGCGAGCGTCGTTCGCGTGCCGTTTGAGCTCGAGCGCCGCGCCCGTCGCGGCCTTCTCGAACGCCTCGCCCGCTCCGGCGTAGAGGACCGACCGCGATGCCGATGGAAGAACGCCACCACCGTGCACATCGAGCGCCGCGGCGATCGCGCCGGCGACGTCGCCGCCCTGCGCGCCGACGCCGGGCATCAGGAACAGCCGGTCCGGCGCGAGCGCTCGCAGGCGAGCGGCCTCCGCGGGGTAGTTGGAGCCGACGACGAACCCGCAGCGATCGGCGGTGAAGGTCGCGACGCACCGCTCGACGACGTGCTCGTACAGCGGGCGGCCATCGACGAGCAGGTCCTGCACGTCTCCCGCCCCGGGGTTGCTCGTCCGCGCGAGCACGAGCGCGTAGCCCTGATCGGTGAAGGGCGCGATGCCGTCCATTCCCACGTACGGCGCGACCGTAGCCGCATCGGCACCGAACCGCCCGAAGAGCGCTTCGGCGTACGCGGTCGAGGTGTTCGGGACGTCGCCGCGCTTGCCGTCGAGGATCACCGGGATGTCCGAGGGGATCGCTTGTAACGTCAGCGCCAGCACGTCCATGCCGGCCGAGCCGTACCGCTCGTAGAAGGCCATGTTCGGCTTGTAGCAGCAGACGTGATCGCTCGTCGCGGCGATGATCCGCCGGAGGAACCGCACGGCAGCCTGTGCGCCCCGCCCGAGGTGCTCCGGGATCCGTTCGGGTTCAGGGTCGAGGCCGATACAGATCACGCTGTCCCGCGCAAGGGACGCAGCCGCGAGCTTCGCCAAAAACGTCATGAGCAATGGGTATGATACCGAGGCTTCCATGAACAAGGAGGAAGGCATGCTCAGCATTCGTGGCCGGCTCGGGTGGGCGCTGGCCGCAGTCGTTCTGATCACCGCGTGCACTGGCGGCACGAGCACGTCCGGCGGCGGCACCCCGGCCCCGGCGAAGACCGTGCGCATCGGCTCGTTCGACCGTCCGATCATCTTCGCGTTCACGCCATCGCAGGACGTCGCGCGGATCACCGCGAGCGGCAACGCGATCGCCTCGGCGCTCGCGACGGCCACCGGCCTGCGCTGGAAAGTGACCGTACCGACGAGCTATGCCGCGGAGATCGAGTCCGTCTGCGCGGGCCAGACCGACATCGCGGCGATCGCGCCGCTGCAGATGACCCTGCTGCTCGACAAGAGCTGCGGGACACCGATCCTCAGTGCGCTCCGTAAGGACGACACGGGGCAGCTTGCGACGACGTACAAGTCGCAGATCCTCGTTCGCGCGGACAGCGGGATCACGGACCTGAACGGCCTCAAGGGCAAGAAGTTCTCGTTCGTCGACCCGATCTCGGCCTCCGGTTATCTCTTCCCCTCGCTCCTCGTGAAGACCAAGACCGGCCAGGACCCGAAGACGTTCTTCGGCTCCACGATCTACGCCGGTAGTCACGACAAGTCCGTGCTCGCGGTCTACAGCGGCCAGGTGGACGGCGCGGCGTCGTTCATCGACGCTCGCACCGACGCGGGCATGCCGGCCGACGTCATGGCCAAGACCAAGGTGATCGACACCGCGGGCCCGATCCCGAACGACGGCATCGCCGTCGCCAAGGGCTTCCCGGCCGACCTTCAGGCCCAGGTCTCGAAGGCCCTCATCGACTACTGCGCGACGGACGCCGGCAAGGTCCAGTGCAAGGCCCTGTTCGGCTGGGACGGCCTGCAGACGGTCAGCGCCGACTTCTACAACCCGGTCCGTGACGCGGCGAAGCTCGCGGGTATCGACGTGGCCGCCGAGGCCGCGAAGACCCCGGCGCCGCCGCCAGCGACCCCGAGCCCGAGCCCGAAGACCCCATAGCGTTCACCTCGCTCTAGCGAACACGCCCGCCGGGTCATTCCGGCGGGCGTGTTCATTTAGAGTCGCCGCGGTGGCGCCGATCGTCTCGATCAAGGACCTCGTCAAGACGTATCCGACCGGGACGCGCGCGCTCGACGGCATCTCGCTCGACATCCAGCGCGGCGAGTTCCTCGTCCTCATCGGGCTCTCCGGCTCCGGCAAGTCGACGCTCCTCCGATGCATCAACCGGCTCGTCGAGCCGTCGTCCGGCACGGTGACGTTCGACGGAGCCGACGTCACCAGGGCCCGAGGCGCGGACCTCCGGCGGATCCGGCGCCGCATCGGGATGATCTTCCAGCAGTTCAATCTCGTGAAGCGGAGCTCGGTCTACTCGAATGTGATCGCCGGCCGGCTCGGCTACCGCAGCACCTGGCGGACGATCGCCTCGCGCCCCGACCGTGACGACGTCGCGCTCGCGTTCGAGAACCTCGGACGGGTCGGGATCCCCGAGAAGGCCTTCGGCCGCGCCGACGCGCTCTCGGGCGGTCAGCAGCAGCGGGTAGGCATCGCGAGGGCACTCATGCAGCGACCCGAGCTCATGCTCGCGGACGAACCGGTCGCGAGCCTCGATCCGGCCACCAGCCACTCGGTCATGAAGTATCTCGAGGAGATCAACAAGAAGGACGGGATCACCGTCATCTGCTCGCTGCACTTCCTCTCGCTCGCGCGGCGATATGGCACGCGCGTGATCGCCTTGAAGGACGGAAAGATCGCGTTCGACGGTAAGCCGGCGGACATCGACGAGCGCCGGTTCAAGGAGATCTACGGCGAGGACGCGGTCGAGGTCGAGATCGGCCTCGGCCAACCGCATGCGGAGCTCATCGGGGCCACGGACGCGCTGGACGCTCCGGCCCTCGACCTCCGGATCCCACCGGACCGCTGATTGGCCGACTACTTCACCTCGCGCGGCCTGCCGGTCCCGAAGGAGCTGCGGCAGAACGCGCTGACGGAGTGGCGGCGCACGCTCGCGATCGTCATCGCGATCGCGGTGTTCTACGTCTGCTTCAAGGTCACGGACATCGACACGAGCCGGGCGAATCTCCCGTACGCGCTCAACGTCGTCGGCCAGCTCCTGCACTTCGACTTCCTCCCGCCGCACGACGCGACGAAGTCGGTCCTCTTTCCGCAGACCGAGTTCGATACCTTCTGGGACGGCGCCGTCGGCCTGATGATCGTCACGATCTTCCTCGGGATCCTGGGGACGGCCTTCGGGATGATCATCGCGATCCCGCTCTCGTTCCTCGGCGCGCGCAACATCATGGCCGGCCACCCGGTCACGAACGCCATCTACGTCGTCGTCCGGCTCCTGTTCACGATCATCCGGTCGATCGACGTCCTCATCGTCGTCATCGTCGGCGCGATCATCTTCGGCCTCGGGAACGCGGCCGGCGTGTTCGGCATCGCGTTCCACAACATCGGGGTGATGGGGAAGCTCTACTCGGAGGCGATCGAGGGCATCGACGCGGGGCCGGTCGAGGCGATCACGGCGACGGGCGCGAACCGCTTCCAGGTCATCTGGAGCGCCGTGCTCCCGCAGCTGTTCAACCCCTTCGTTAGCTTCAGCATCTACCGCCTCGACACGAACGTGAGGCTCGCGCAGGTGATCGGCTTCGTCGGCGGCGGCGGGATCGGTCAGCCCCTGTTCGCGAACATCCAGCTGCTCCGCTACCCGCAGGCGGGCACGTTCATCCTGCTTGTCGTCATCACGGTCGCGGCGATGGACTTCGCTTCGGGCGCGATCCGCAAGCGGCTCGCGTAGCTAACGCCCCCAGCTCGGACGGTTCGCGCCATCGAGACCCTCGCCGTTCGTGATCTTCTGCGAACCATTCGGGGCACCGCCGCTCGTCAGCACGCCGCCCAGGTCCATCACCCAAAGATCGATCGTGAAGCTCGTCGATCGCAGGAACGCCAGCTGGCCGCCGTCGGGCGAGAATGCCGGGTTCCAGCTTTGCCCGTCGGTCGTGAGCGCGATGTCCCGCGACGTCGCGATCTCGAAGGCGTGCAGGTCGTTCTTGCCGTCGTGCCGGAGCGTGTAGGCGATCCACCTGCCGTCGGGCGAGAAGGTCGGCCGGTACGGCTCGCCATCGGGGAGGCCGGTGATCGGTGTCGATCGCGTCACCCCGTCAGTGGGCTTGAGCAGCAGCCCCGGCGCGCCGTTGTCGTACGCGGTGACGACGATCGTCTTCCCGTCGGGAGACCAGGCCGGATCGGCCCAATCGGCCCCGTTCGAGAGGATCGTGGGCTTCTTCGTCGCGAGATCGAACAGGACCAGATCGGCCGAGCCGTCGGGGTCCGCCTCGATGACCGCGAGCCGCTTGCCGTCCGGCGACGGCGCCGGCGCCAGGTACCACTTGACCTGGTGGAATCCATTCGCGCTCTTCGCCAGGCCGTTGACGAAGACCTCGTCCGATCCGCTGCCCACGGACTTGCGGATGATGTTGCTGTACCCGAGCCGGGCGTTGACGGTCTGCCCGTCGACGGTGCTCTTGCCGTCGATCTGCTCGGCCCGCGAGAAGTAGAGCGTCTGACCATCGAGGCTGAGCGCGGGGGTCTGCGACCGGCCTTCCTCGGTCTGCGACGCATACGTCCCGCCTCTGAGCAGGAACACATCCCCGCGGAGCACGAACGCGAGCTTGCCGCTGACCGTCGGCGCCGCGACCTGACCGGTCGGGCGCGCGGGCGTCGGGGTCGCGGCCGCGCTCGGCAGGAGGAGCGGCGCGACCCGCTGGCCGAGCAGGATGTACCCGACCAGGAGCAGGACCGCGAGCACGCCGAAGATCAAGTCGCGGACGCGCACACCCGCTCCACGTCGGCGGCGATCCGCTCGATATCCGCCGCCACGTCCGGACCATTGACGAGCTCGAGATGGCCCGCTGCCGGCGGCTCGAACGGCCGCCCGCGCATCCGCTCGTAGACGCCGAGGTCGGCGTCGGAGTGATCGTTCGCCGCGCGCGCGACGCGCCGCTGGGCCAGGCGATCGCGAACGGCCGCGTCATCGGCGACCACACGCACGAAGACGATCGGCGCATGCCGCCGCTCCGCCGCGTCAACGCTCGCCGCGCGATACCGCGCCAGAAGGTTCGTCGCGTCGACGATGACGCGATGGCCGTCGGCCAACAGGCCGTCCACCAGTGCATCGAGGCACTTGAAGATCGTCGCGTTCTCGGCCTCCGAGTAGGTCGGTGCGATGAACAGCCGACTGCGCAGCTGGTCGCTCGCCACGTGTGCCGCACCGAGCCGTTCCGCCAGCAGCCGGGCGCAGTGCGACTTGCCCACGCCCGGATAGCCCATCAGCACGACGAGGCCGCGCCCGCCTGCGGGCGTCGCGGGCACGCCGATCTCCTCGCGTAGCTGCGCGACGAGCACCTCCACGTGCTCGGCGTACGCGCGGGTCTGGGCCTTCGTCGCCGCGGCGGACGACCCGAGCCGGCTCATGCCGCGAATCCTCGCGCGCGGAGCGCGGCGCGCGCGGCCGCGGCTTCGTCCCACGGCCGCTTCTCTTCGCCCACGATGATGGAGCCCTCGTGGCCCTTGCCGGCGAGGAGGACGGTGTCCCCATCCTCCGCGTCGGCGATGGCGGCATTGATGGCCTCCGTCCGGTCGTCGATGACGCGATAGTCGCGGTCCCGCTGCTTCCCCGCCTCGAGCGCGCCGGCCTCGATCTCAGCGAGGATCCGGACCGGGTCCTCGAGGCGCGGATCCTCTTGCGTGATGACGAAGCGGTCGGCGTACTTCGACGCGACCGCGGCGAGCATCGGCCGCTTCGTGCGGTCCCGCTCGCCCGCGCTGCCGAACACGGCAATGAGCTTGCCCGCGGTGAGCGGCCGCAGGAGCGCGAGCACCTTCTCGAGCGACTCGGGGGTGTGCGCGTAGTCGACGATGACGGTGAACGGCTGGCCCGCGTCGATGCGGTCCATCCGGCCGCGCACCGGCTTCGCGCGCTCGAGGGCGTCACGGGCCTGGCCCAACGTCGCGCCGGCGGCCAGTCCCGCGCCCACTGCGGCGAGCGCGTTATGCACGTTGAACCGGCCCACGAGCGGGAGCCGCAGCTCGGCACTGTCGCCGAACGCCGTGATCTTGACCTTCGACCCGTTCGCATCGGCGGACAGGATCGTGGCCTGGACATCGGCGAGCGCGTCGATCCCGTACGAGATGATCCGCACGCCGGCCGCGCGATCCGCAGCGCCTGCGGCTCTATCGGCCAGGTACCGCCAGTGCGGATCGTCGGCATTCAGGACCGCGGCCTTCGGCACGCCCTTGTCCCGGCCCTGGACAAGCATCTCGAAGAGGATGCCCTTCGCCTCGAGGTATGCCTGGAGCGTCCCGTGGAAGTCCAGGTGCTCCGGACTCAGGTTCGTGAACACCGCCACATCGACGTCGATGCCGCGGATCTTGCGTAGAGCGAGCGCGTGCGAGGTAGCCTCGAGGACCCCCCATGTGCCGCCGGCGACGAGCAGCTCGGCGCAGAACTCCTGCAGCTCGAGGGCCTCTTGGGTGCTCTGCCGGGTGTCGTTCTGCCATTCGTGGTCGGCGAGCTTGAAGTCCACCGTCGTCGCGTAGCCGGTGCGCTGTCCCGCTGCTTCGAGCACGTCGGACACCAGATGCACGGTCGTCGTCTTGCCATCGGTGCCCGTGACGCCGACGACCTTCAGCTTCTCGGTCGGGTGATCGAAGAACTCGGCGGACAGGTCGGCGAGCGCGGCGCGCACGTCGGGGACCACGGCTGCCGGGACCGTCGCCCGCACGGAGCGCTCGGCCACGACGGCGGCAGCGCCATTCGCCACGGCATCCGCCACGAATTCCGTCCCGTCACGGTGGAACCCCGGGATGGCGACGAACAGCGAGCCGTCCTTGACCTTGCGTGAGTCGTACGCGATCGCGCGGACGTCGAGGTCCGCGGCGCCGGCGGGCACCGCGATCTTCGCTTGCGTCAGCAGCGCGCCGAGCTTCACTCTCCGCCGCCGCGCCCGCGACGGCGCGCGACCTGCAGCGCCTTCGTGTACGCCGGCTCGAGGAGCAGGAACGCGCGATACGCGAGGCCGCGCGGCACCGTGTCGTGGGCCCCGACCCAGTGGGTCACCGTCCCACCGAAGCCCTTCTTGAATTGATACGGCCCGTGCATCGGATCGCTCGTGTCGTTCGGATCCGCGGGAATGCCACCGAAGTCGAACGAGCGCGCGCCACGCGCCTGCGCTTCGACGATGCAGCGCCACAACAGCCCGTACGCGGCGTAGACCTTGCGCCCGGCGTCGTTGGTCGCGCCGTACTGATAGACCTCGCGGTCTCCGCAGTGCCAAGTCATCGCCCCCGCGACCGGGACCCCGCCGTGGTCCGCGAGCCACAGCGTGGCGAGCCCGGCGTCGATCAGCGACCGCCACACGGTCCGGTAGTACTCCGCGGTACGAGTGATGAACCCGGCGCGGCGGCCGGTCAGTGCGTACAGGTCGTGGAACACGGCGAGATCCTGGTCGCTCGTGCCTTGATAGATGGTCACGCCGCGCTTCTCCGGTTGCTTCACGCTCCATCTGGTGTCTTTTTCCAGACTCGCCAACAAGTCATCTGGCGTCCTGTCGAATACCGGAATTTCTAGAGTTGCGATGACCGGCTGGATATCGGGTCCTCTGACGAACCCCGCGGCCGCGAGGGCGCCACCGGCTTGATCGGCCGTGCGCTCCGGATCGACCTTGAGGACGAGCGCGCCAGCCGTGGCCTTCGCGTGCGCCGCGAGCGCCCGCAACGCCTCGGGGAGCTGCGCGTCCGATGCGACCGGCCCGCGCGGGCAGTATCCGAACCGCATCCCGCCGGGCAGCGGACGCCAGAGGACGAGTGCGTGCGCGCCGGCGGGTCGAAGGAACTCGGCGGTCCAGCCCTGGCGCTCGCGGATGGACGCCCAGACGCTCGACTGCATCACGTGACCACCGGGGCCCTGGGCCGCCGCGGCGTCCCAGCCCGGTGGTGCCGCGGTCATCGGGCCGCGCTGGCGAGCCGGCGGCGACCGGCGACCCGCCACATCGGATAGAGCGGCGCGACGACGGGCCGGTCGAACGCGCCGATCCAGGTCGCGACCTCGCCGCCGAAGCCGAGCTTGAAGTTCTCGATGCCCGCGAGCGCGTCGCCGGCATGCTCGGAGAGACCCCACATGTCGTACCGCACGGCGCCACGTTGCTTCATCCCCATCAGCGAACGCCATTTGAGCAGATAGAAGGGCCGTGACTCGCCGTGAGCACCCGACCACCCGCCGTACAGCTCCCAGGCCCGGTCGCCGATGTGGATCGCGAGCAGGGCGCCATCGTCCTCACCATCGACGCGGGACATCGTGAGATGCGCCGCGTCGCCGAACGCCGCGAGCAGCCGCTCGAAATAGGCCCGCGACCGGATCGCGAACCGATCACGGGTCGCGACCTTTTCGAGGACCGCGAGGAACCGATCGATGTCCCGCGTCTCCTCGGTGATCACGCCCTCCCGCTCGGCCTTATGGATGTACTGGCGGGTCTTCTTGCGCATCGCCGCGAGCAGCTCCTCCGGCGTCCGGGTCAGGTCCATCAGCAGCGTGCGGCGTGGCTGCACGAAGACGCCGGCGGGCCGCGCGCCCGATCGCGCCAGGGCCGAGCTGAGCTCCAGGGACGGCGGGAGCTCCGGGTCGACGAGCAGGCCCGCGCAGCGCTCGCTTCGCAACGCCGCTGCAAGTGCGCGCGTGGCTTCGGGCAGATCCGCGGCCTCGACGAGCGGGCCGCGCGGCGCGTAGGCCAGGGCGATCCCGAGAGGCCCTGGCTTGAGCAGGACCTGCGCGACGCCCGCCATGCGCGAGCCGTCGTCCAAGGTGAATCGCCGCACGATCCAGCCATCGCCGCTCTTCACCGCCGCCCAACCCGCCGATTGCAGGAGGTGCCCGCGGCCGGTCGCGCGCACGAGCTCATCCCAGGCGGTCCCGTCGTCGACGGAGACCGGGGTCGCGCGCAGGGTCAGGCTATTCCGCCGCGCCCGCGGGCACGGCTGCTTCCTCCGTCTTCGCCGGGAGCTCACGCGCGGTGAACGTGCACTCCGGGTAGCGCTCGCAGCCGTAGAAGATGGAGCGGCCACGGCCGCGGCGCCGCACGAGCTCGCCCTGGCCGCACAGCGGGCAGATCACGCCCATCTTCTGCTGCGTCTTCTTGATGTACTTGCAATCCGGGTAGCCGGTGCAGCCGATGAACGGGCCGAACCGGCCGCGCTTCTTCGCGAGCGGCTTGCCGCAGTCGGGACAGACCTCGCCCTCGACGATCTCGGGGCCCTGCTCCTCGCCCTCGAGCGGCGCGGAGTAATCGCATCCGCCCGGGGGGGTCGGCTGGCCCTTCTTGCCCTTCACGAAACCGGTGCACGAGTAGAAGCGGCCGTAGCGGCCGAGCTTGATGATGACCGGCCGCCCGCATTTCGGGCAGATCTTGTCGGTGGCCTCCTCGGTGACGTCCGACTTGTTCACCGACAAGGTCTTCTCCTTGACCAGCTTCTCGAAGGGCACGAAGAAGTCGCGCACGACCGGCACCCACTCGACCTCGCCCGCGGCCACGCGGTCCAGGTCGAGCTCCATCCGAGCGGTGAAGCCGAGGTCGACGATGTCCGGGAAGTGCTCGGTGAGGAAGTCGACGACCGTGAAGCCGACGTCCTCCGGCACGAGCGCGCGCTGTTCGCGCCGGACGTAGTGGCGATCGATGAGCGTCGAGATCGTCGGCGCATAGGTCGACGGCCGGCCGATGCCGTGCTCCTCGAGCGTCTTGACGAGCGACGCTTCGTTGAACCGGGCAGGGGGCTGCGTGAAGTGCTGGGCCGCGTCGAGCCCGAGGAGCTTGAGCTCCTCGCCCTCCACGACGGCCGGGAGCGGGGTGACCTCTTTCTCCGGCTCGTCGGTCCCCTCCTGATAGACGCGGAGGAAGCCATCGAACGTCACGCGCCGGCCGTTCGCGCGCAGCGTGTAGCCGTCCGCGCTCACGTCGAGACGCGTGTTCTCGAAGCGCGCAGGCGCCATCTGCGACGCGAGGGTCCGCTGCCAGATGAGCGTGTAGAGCCGCAGCTGGTCCTTGTTGAGGAAGCGCCTCATCCGGTCGGGCGTGCGCGAGAGATCCGTCGGGCGGATCGCTTCGTGGGCCTCCTGCGCGCCCTTGCTGCGGGTCTTGAAGTGCCGGGGCTTCTCGAGCGCGTACTCGGCGCCGAATTCCTTCGTGATGACGTCCTTCGACTGCTTGAGCGCGCCCTCGGCGACGTGCAGCGAGTCGGTACGCATATAGGTGATGAGACCGACGGGCGTATCGGGCCCGAGCGACACGCCCTCGTACAGCTGCTGCGCGAGGACCATCGTCCGCTTGACGGAGTACCCAAGCTTCCGCGACGCGTCTTGCTGGATCGTCGACGTCGTGTACGGCCCGCCGGCGCTGCGCGACGAGTCGCGCTTCTCCAGGCTCGCCACCTTGTACAGCGCGTCGGCCAGCGCGGCGCGATGCTTCTCCGCGTCGGCCGCGTTGCCGATCGCGAGCTTGTGGCCCTTGTGCTGGATGACTTCGGCAGCGAACGACTCGCCGGCGTGGTTCGCCAGGCGCGCGTCGATGGACCAGTACTCCTCGGGCTTGAACTTCTTGATCTCGCGCTCGCGATCGACGATGAGCCGCAGGGCGACCGACTGGACCCGGCCGGCCGAGAGGCCGTAGCGGATCTTCTTCCAGAGGAGCGGCGACATCGTGTACCCGACCAGCCGGTCGACGACGCGGCGAGCCTGCTGCGCGTTCACGAGGTTCTGGTCGATCTGGCGTGGCTTGCGGAACGCCTCGGCGATCGCGTCCGGCGTGATCTCGTGGAACGTCACCCGACGGAGCTTCGCGGCCGGGACGTTGATGATCTGCGCGACGTGCCAGGCGATCGCCTCGCCCTCGCGGTCGAGGTCGCTCGCGAGCCAGACCCGGTCGGCGACCTTCGCTTCGCGCTTCAGCAAGCGGGCGTGCTTCTCCGAGTCCGGCGGGATGACGTACTCCGGGGCGAACGTCTTGGGGTCGATGCCGATCTTCGACTTCGGCAGGTCTCGGATGTGGCCGAACGACGCCTCGACGGTGTAGCCGGGGCCGAGCATCCGCCCGAGGGTCTTGGCCTTGGTCGGACTCTCGACGACGACCAGGTCGCCGCCCTTCCGGCCGCGGGCCGGGGCCTCCTCGACGGCGGGGGCCGGCGGTGTTCCGTCGGCGGTCGCGATGGCAGCCGGCGCCACGGCGTGCGCTTTCGGCGCCGCCCGCTTGACCCGTTTGACCGTCTTCTTGACCGACGGGCTTGCTTGCTTGGCTACTGGCATTTCACCTCGAGTAGAGAAAAAGGCGCCCTTCCAGGCGCCTCCCCACGTTCCACGGTACCAGCGGGGGCAACCTGCACCCCCACTTTGGCTCTAACTAGAGCAAATGTTCCTTTTGTTCCCGGGTCAGACGGTCGACCACCACCTTCACTTCTTCGGCCCGGTCTTTCGCCGCGATCAACAGGACGTCGTCGGTCTCGACGACGATCAGGTCGTTCACCCCGATGGTGACGGTCGTCTTGCCGGGCACGTAGACGTAGTTCCCCTGGCTGTCCTCGGCGATGTGTTCGTCATCCGACTGCCGGGCGGACGAGGCGACGATGTCGGCCAACCGGCTCCAGCTGCCGACGTCCTGCCAGCCGATGTCCGCGGGGACGACCGCCATGTTCTTGGCGCGCTCGGCGATCCCGTAGTCGATCGTCGTGCGGTCCGTCTCCTCCCACACCTCGGCGAGCACCGATTCGTAGCTCGGGGTGCCGATCGCCCGGCCGAGCGCCTCGAGCGCCTCGGCGGTCTTCGGGAGGTGATCCCGGTATGCCTCGAGGACCTTCTCCACGCGCCACACGAACATGCCGGCGTTCCAGTAGTGGCCGCCCGCGGCGAGCATCTTCTCGGCCGCGTCCTTCTTGGGCTTCTCGATGAACCGCTTCACCTTGTGGACCGGCAGCGGCGCGGAGAGGTCCAACTTCTCGCCCGCCTCGATGTAGCCGAACCCCGTGTCGGGCCGCTCGGGGGTGATGCCGAGGGTCACGAGCCAGCCGGCGTCGGCGGCGGCCGTCGCGGCGACAAGCACGTTGCGGAATGCGCTCTTTTTCTCGATGACGTGGTCCGACGGCAGCACCGCGACGACCGCGTCGGGATCGAACGCGTGGAGCGCGGCCATCGCGAGCCCGATGGCCGCCGCGTTGCCGCGCGGGTACGGCTCGATGACGACGTGATCGGTGCGCAGCTCGGGGAGCTGCTCGTGGATGAGCGCCCGGTGCTCCGGTGGCGCGACGACGAAGACGCGCTCGTCCGGGATGATCTCGCTCACCCGGTCGACGGTGTCCTGGAGCATCGTCCGGTCGCCGACGAGGTCGAGGAACTGCTTCGGCTTCTTGCGGCGCGA
>DATCPY010000035.1:0-5814 GCA_036569845.1 Candidatus Limnocylindria bacterium
TACGACGCGCGCTGCGAGGCGCCGACGCATCAGGAGTTCGACGGCGTCGTGATGACCGCCGACGACATGCGTTGGTACTGGGCGCAGTACCTCCGCGGTGCGGAAGACGTCGACGATCCGCGGGTCTCGCCGTTGCGGGCGACGGACCTGCGCGGACTCGCGCCGGCGCTCGTCATCAGTGGCGAGTGCGACCTGCTGCGCGACGAGGGCGAGGCCTACGGCCAGCGCCTGATCGACGCCGGCGTCGACGCGACGGTCCGCCGGTACGACGGGATGCCGCACGGGTTCCTCTCCATGCCCACCGTCGACGCGGGCAAGCGCGCATTCGACGAGATCGCCGCCACCTTGCGGAGCCGCTTCGCCATCGGCCGGTAGCATCGACGCGATGCTGGACGCGGTCGTCATCGGCGCCGGACACGCGGGACTCGCGGCGAGCGTCCGGTTACGCGACGCCGGGCTCGACCACGTCGTGCTCGAGCGCGGCCTGGTGGGGGAGAGCTGGCGCTCGCAGCGCTGGGATTCGTTCACGGTCAATACGCCGAACCGCATGAACCGGCTACCGGGGGCATCCCCCGATGCCACCGACCCGGACGCGTTCGAGCCCCGCGACGCCTGGGTCGCGCGGTTGGAGCGGTACGCGCGCGAGCAGTCGCTTCCGGTCCGGACCCGCTCAGCCGTCACCGCGGTCGAGCGCGACGGCGAGGGCTTCGTGGTCTCCGTCGCGGATGCGGCGCCGATCCACGCTCGCAACGTGATCGTCGCGTCCGGCATGGTGAACACGCCGAAGGTTCCGACCTTCGCTGCGGATCTCGATGATCAGATCGCGCGCATCACCACCGGCGGGTACCGACGACCCGATCAGCTTGCGCCGGGCGCGGTGCTCGTCGTGGGAAGCGCGCAGTCGGGCTGTCAGATAGCGGAGGATCTGCGCGATGCCGGCCGTGAGGTGTATCTCGCCACGGGGCGCGTCGGCCGCATACCCCGGCGGATGCGCGGCCGTGACACGCTCGTCTGGCTCACCGAGACCGGATGGCTGGAGCAGCGGCCGCAGGATCTCCCGGACCGCAGCGTGATGCGTTTGGCGCAGCCGCAGATCTCGGGCGTCGGCCCGCGGGGCCGCACCGTGAGCCTCCAGTCGTTGGCGGCGCGCGGGGTGACGGTGCTCGGGCGGCTCGATGGCGCCGCCGGCACGAAGGTGCGCTTCGCGCCGGACCTCGGCGGCCATGCGCGTTTCGCGGACGAGTACTCGGCGGACATCCGCGCGCAGGTCGACGACCACATCGCGCGGTCGGGCATCGCCGCTCCGCCCTCGGAGCCCGACCCAGCCGATGCGGCGCACGACCCGGCCCGCTTCGACCCGTCGTCCGACCTCGACCTGGCCGATCGCGGCATCACGACGGTGATCTTCACCACGGGCTTCAGCGCCGACCTGTCGTGGCTCCGGGTACCCGGCGCCCTCGATGGCCACGGCGCGCCGATCCATGACGAGGGGCGAGCCCGGGTGGACGGCCTGTGGTTCCTCGGCTGGGGCTGGCTCCGCCGCAGGAAGTCGGGGATCATCTGGGGCGCGGCCGAGGACAGCGCGCACGTCGTCGACCAGCTGACCGGCGTGCCCTCGCCCTAGCCACCCGGAGCCTTGACAGGCCCGGCGCCAGGCCTTACTACACCACTTAGTTATATAACCGAGAGGTGAAGTACAGATGGCGACCGACCGGCTGAGCGCGACGTTCGCGGCCATCGCAGACCCGACGCGGCGCGCGATCCTCGCGCGTCTCGCATCGGGGGAGGCGACGGTCACCGAGCTCGCGAAGCCGTTCGACATGACGCTGCCGGCCGTATCGAAGCACCTCAAGGTCCTGGAGCACGCGGGACTGATCTCGCGCGGGCGGGACGCCCAGTGGCGGCCGGCCCGGCTCGAAGTGGAGCGCCTCAAAGAGGCCACGAAGTGGATGGAGCGATACCGCATCTTCTGGGAGCGGAGCCTCGACCGGCTCGATGAGCACCTGCGCGAACTACAGCGGGAGGAAACGAAGCATGGCCGCGGGAAATAGCGTCAGCGCACCTGAGCGGACCCTCGTGTCGACGCGCGTCTACGACGCGCCCCGCGAGCGCGTGTTCAAAGCGTGGGTCGATCCGAAGCAGCTGGCGCGGTGGTTCCCGCCGGAGGGCTTCACCTCACCGCGGTGTGAGATCGATGCCCGGCCAGGCGGCGTGTTCCGCGTCGACATGAAGGCGCCCGATGGCCCGCCCCTGAACGGCGAGGTCTTTCCCGGGCCCGGCATATTCCGCGAGGTCGTGCCGAACGAGCGGCTCGTCTTCACGATGGCGCCCGAGGCCGGCGGCCGCGCCATGCCCGAGGTCCTGATGACCGTCCTCTTCGAGGACCATGAGAAGGGCAAGACCAAGCTCACGATCCGCCAGACCCTGGCGACCGTCGCCGACTACGAAGCGATGGCGAAGCAGGGCATGGCCGAGGGGATCGCCCAGAGCCTGGGGAAGCTCGCCGGGGTCCTCTCCGGCAACAGCACCGATCGTGGCGTGACCGTGTCGGACCGGACGCTGACCCTCACGCGCGTGTTCAACGCGCCGCGCGAGCTCGTGTGGACCGCGCTCACGGATCCGACGCACATCACGCAGTGGATGTTCGCGAACGACTGGGAGTCACCCTTCGCCAAGGTCGACGTCCGACCGGGCGGCACGTTCAGCATCGGCATGCGACCCGCAGATCACAGTCTCGAGGGCTTCGAGCTCGGGGGGACGTACCGCGAGGTCGTCAAGCCCGAGCGGATCGTGCAGGTGATCGGTGACGGACGGACGATGACCACCACGCTCCAGGAGGTCCTGGGCGGGACGCAGCTGACGCTCGCGATCGATATGGCGATGAGCGAAGAGCAGGAGCGCGGGGGCTACACCCAGATCCTCGACCACCTCGGCGCACACCTCGCGACGGCTACCGGAAAGAAGTAGGAAATGGAAACGCACAAGATCACCCCGTTCCTCTGGTTCGACGATCAGGCCGAGGAGGCCATGCGGTACTACGTCTCGATCTTCAAGACCTCCAAGGTGCTCGGCGTGACGCCCGGACCGAACGGCAAGGCGATGAGCGTGACGTTCGAGCTCGAGGGTCAGCAGTTCATGGGGCTCAACGCCGGTCCGCAGTTCAAGTTCACGGAAGCGATCTCGTTCTTCGTCAGCTGCAAGACGCAGGAGGAGGTCGACGACCTGTGGCAGAAGCTCTCCGCCGGTGAAGAAGGCAGCTGCGGCTGGGCGAAGGATCAGTTCGGACTGTGGTGGCAGATCATCCCCGACGCGCTGATGCAGCTGATGGGGGACAAGGACGCCGCGAAGGCCAAGCGGGTGGTGGACGCGATGCTGAAGATGAAGAAGATCGATATCGTCGGCCTGCAGCGTGCGTATGAGGGAGTGAAGACATGAACTGGGTCGCGATCATCATCGCGGTCCTCGTGAACATGGCCCTCGGGGCGCTGTGGTTCTCGCCATTGCTGTTCGTGAAGCCGTGGATGGCCATGCGCGTGGACAAGACGCCACCGAGCGGCACCGCGAGCCCGATGCTGTACGCGATCACCGCGGTCGGTGCGCTCGTCAGCGCGATCACGCTCGACTGGATCATCGGTCTTGCCGGAGCCCGCACGCTGCTGGGCGGCGCGATCATCGGCCTGTACGCGGGTCTTGGGTTCGTCGCCCCGGCCATCCTGTCGGACAACCTGTTCAACGAACGCCCGTTCAAGCTCTATCTCATCGTCGCCGGCTTCCCGGTGGTCGGGCTCCTGGTGATGGGCGCCATCCTGGGCGCGATCGGCGCCTAGATGCCGGCACGCAAAGCTGCCCCAAAGAAGACGGCACCGAAGAAGGCGTCCGTGCCGAAGGGCAAGGACGCCGCCATCGCGTACATCGCCGAGCAGCCCGCCGACAAGCGCGCGCTGCTCGAGAAACTGCGGGCGCTGGTCGCGAAGGGCGCGCCGAGCGCCGCGCCGTCGATCAAGTGGGGCGTGCCGATCTACGCGGTGAACGGCAAGAACGTCTGCGCGCTCGCGGCGTTCAAGGACAGCGTCGCCATCAACTTTTTCGCTCCGCCCGCAATGCTCGTCGATCCCGGCAAGAAGCTCGAGGGCGCCGGCACGACCAGCCGGATGTTCAAGGTCCGCACCGCCGCCGATATCGACGCCGCCGGCATCCTGCGGTGGCTCAAGGCCGCGGTCGCCGCCCACAGCTGATCCCGCGGGCCACGACGCTCAGCCGGTCCGGTCGATCTCCGCGACCCGGGCCTTGACCATCTTCGTCACCAGACGCGCTGGGAGCGGCTTCGCCGGTTGGAATCGGATGGTGCCGGTGCTCAGGTCGTAGGCCTTCAGCTCGCTGGCGTGCTCGCGGACGAAACGGCCGGTGCTGCCGTACAGAGCGCAGTGTGACCTTGCGTAGCCGAAATACACGAGCGCCTCGCCGTTGTATTTGAACCCGACGAGCCCGTAGCTCAGGCTCTCGGTCGCCTTCGGCGCAGCGGCTTTGATCGTCTTTCGGAGGCCCATCAGCGCAACGCGCTTGTCCCTCGGCGCGGCCGCGAGGTACTCAGCCACCGTCTTGGGTGCCGTGGCTTCGACGGCGGCTTCGGCGGTGTGCGGTCCTTCGCGAGTGGCTTCACGTCCGGCTGAGATTACGATCCGACCCGCGGCGATGCCGCACGGAGGGTCTGATGCCTGGAAAGCCGAAGCCGAGCCCCTCGCGGAGCGGTCGGGGGACGAACCCGCCCGGTGGCGGATATGGCAAGGGTGGCAAGAAGAGGAATCCTGCGAAGCCGAAGCCGGGGCGCGCCAAGTAGCGAGCGTGCCGATCGGTTCCTGATCACTGCCCGCGCAGGCGGTCGAGCTCACGGCGCTCGCGCTTCGTCGGTCGTCCCGCTCCGCGCTCGCGCACGAAGACCCGGGGCTCGCGCTTGATGACCGGGGCGGGCGGGCTGTGATCGATCAGGTAGGTCGCCGCGAGGGGGGCCCCGACCCGCTTGGCGATGACGGTCACGACTTCAAGGATCCGCTCGCGCTCAACGAACGCCTCGATGCGATCGCCGACCTCCACCATGGTCGATGCCTTCGCCGCCACGCGGTTCACCCGGACATGGCCGCCCCGGCACGCGGCCGTCGCTGCCGAACGGGTCTTGTACAGCCGAACGGCCCAGAGCCAAATGTCCACCCGAGTGCTCTCGATGTGAGCCATCGTGCCACCACGCTCCGCGTGGCGCGAGCGGCGCCCTAGTCGGGTGGTCTTTCGCGCGGCTCGAGCAAGGTCCACCAGACCCAGGCAATCAACACCGCTTGGACCGGCAGCCGAAGCCACAGCAGCAGATCCACCAGCGGTCGTTCCGGTGCCCTCGGGTGATCGATCGCCGTGTTCACGTTGGCCGGGAACACAGCGATCAGGAGGGCGATCAGCCCCCAGCCGGCCGTCCGGCGGGTGAACGGCACCATGGCAGCGATCCCGCCGACGATCTCCGCGCCACCGCTCAGGGCGACGAGCTCCTGATGCCACGGGAACCACGACGGGATCGTGGGGAGGTAGAACCCCGGGTCACGGAAGTGGTTCGCGCCCGCCACGATGAAGAACAGGGCCAGAAGCCAGCGGGACGGCCCCCGCGTGTTCATCGGGCCGCCACGTTCCGATCCATCGATCTCGTTCGTATCAGAGCTGGCAGCGAGCTGCTCTCCGCCGCGTGATCTATGCAAGGCCCTATCTTTGCGAAGCTGAACACTCTCGTCTCACTGCGGCATAGCACCCGCTACCTCTACGACCGCCCGGTCGCGC
>DATCPY010000036.1:0-9880 GCA_036569845.1 Candidatus Limnocylindria bacterium
GTGAGAAAGCGCCTGCGGCTGACGCGGCCGCAAGCCGCGGTGAGAAACAGACCGCGCGCCCGCGCAGCTTCGCCGAGGATTGGGGCGCGAAGGGCAGCGTCGCACCGCCGACCACGGTTGCGAACCCGCCGGCCGACCTCATGCCGTCGGCGGTGCGCTTCCGGCCGGTGCCGCTGGGCCAGGACTTCACTCGGCTCGACGCCGCCGTCCTCGGCGGCATGCCGACGGTCGACTTCGTGTGGGGCGGCATCGATCTTTCGCCGGACGGATCCGAGGTCGCGTTCGCGTGGAACCAGACCGGCGCGTACGAGCTCTACCTCGCGCCACTCGCAGGCGACAAGATCATCCAGCTGACCGAGGCCGACACGAGGAGCGTGTCGCCGCGCTGGTCGCCGGATGGTACGCAGATCGCGTTCCTGCGCGACGCGGGCGGGACCGAGCGGTTGTCCATCTGGACCGTCGATCGCGACGGCGAGCACGAGCGCAAGATCACGTCCGACGACGATGCGACGCACCGTGATATCGAATGGTCGCCGGACGGACGCTCGATCGCCTGCGTCGCGAACATCGGTGGAAAGCGCTTCAGCGTCGAGCTCTTCGACGCCGCGACCGGCCAGCGACGCGAGGTCACCGACGGCGCGTTCGAAGACGCCCGCCCCCGGTTCTCACCGGACGGCACATTGATCCTGTTCGAATCCTGGCGGACCGGCTCGCGGATCGAGGCCGATCTCTACCTGGTCCCCGCGAGCGGCGGGAGCGCGGTCAAGCTCGAGACGCGCGACGGGAAGAGCGGCGACTCTCAGTTCGCGCGCTGGTCTCCCGAAGGCCGCACGATCGCGTTCACCTCGAGCGCGCGCGGGCGGCGGGAGATCGCGCTCATCGATCTGGATGGGTCGGCGGCGACCCGGCTGCGGTACCTGACGGAGAACCCGTTCGACGAGAGTGACCCGGTGTGGCGGCCGGATGCCCGCGGGGTCGTGTATCTCCAGGACAAGGACGCGGCTCGCACGGTGCATCGCGTCTTCGCCGCGTCCCGCGCTGCGACGCCGGTGGCCGACCTTCCGGGCATGTACGAGTGGCCGCAGGTCGGGCCGGACAGCGAGACCGTCGCGATGACCTTCGGCTCCGCGCGCCGGCCGACCGACGTGTGGGTGCGCGATGGCGATCAGGTCACGCTCCGCCAGATCACCGATTCGCTCGGGGGCAAGCTCGACCCGCGCGTGCTCGTCGAGCCGGCGCATGTGCGGTATCGGGCAGCCGATGGCCGTGAAGTGCCGGCGCTCCTGTACGTGCCGCACGCCGAGGCGGTGGCGGGTGGCACGCCCGGGGCGGTCATGTACGTCCACGGCGGGCCGACCGGCCAGCATTACCGCGGCTGGGATCCGACGCCGCAGCTTCTCGCCAACCGCGGTCTCGTCGTCCTCGCGCCGAACGTCCGCGGCTCGACGGGCTACGGCCGCGAGTGGCAGGAGCTCAACCGCCGCGACTGGGGCGGCGGCGACCTCGCCGACGTGCTCGCGGGCGTCGACTGGCTCGTGAAGGAGCGGATCGCGGATCCGAAGC
The DNA here is from genome assembly GCA_036569845.1 of Candidatus Limnocylindria bacterium. Taxonomy (GTDB): domain Bacteria; phylum Chloroflexota; class Limnocylindria; order P2-11E; family P2-11E; genus UBA4735. Next base: position 1,564 of record DATCPY010000036.1, read on the forward strand.
GCATCGGGATCACTGGCGGCAGCTACGGCGGGTACATGACGCTGTACGCGCTCGCCCGGCATCCGGACCGCTTCGCGGCAGGCGTGTCGATCGTCGGGGTCGTGTCGTGGAAGACCCTCTTCGAGACGACCCGCGGCGACCTGCGCGAATACCTCATCCGCGAGCTGGGCGACGCGACGAAGGACCCGCAGCTCTACAGCGACCGCTCGCCGATCACCCATGCGAAGAACATCCGCGCAGCACTGCTTGTGCTGCAGGGCGCGAACGACCCGCGCGTGCCCAAGAGCGAGGCGCTCCAGATCGTGGAGGCGCTGAAGGCGAACGGGGCGCCGCACCAGTACCACGAGTACCCGGATGAAGGTCATGGCTTCGCGCGCCTCGAGAACAGGATCGACTCGCTGCGCCGGACGGTGGACTGGCTGACGCAGTACTTGACGCCGCTGATGGACCGCTACCTCACCGACTAGCCGTCACACCGCGGCGGGCGTCGGCTCCAGGGTCCCGAGCAACGCCTTCGCGTTCGCACGCTCGCCGTATGCGCGCACCTCTGCGCGCTCGGCGGCGGCCTCGTCGAAACGCTGCTGCGCCGCGAGCGAGCGGGCATGGTCCGCGAGCGCGACCATCCGCTCGTACTCGAGCTTGAGCGTCCCGAACGCCTGCATCGCATCGAACAGGAGCTTCTCGGCCTTGGCGTGCTCGCCGGCGCGCAATGCGCGGAGCCCTTGAGCCTGGGTCAGGAGCGCGCGCCCGCGCGCGTAGCCGGTCCGATCGATGAGCGCGGCCGTGCGCTCATCGTTCGCGTCGTCGTCGATGCCCCAGCGAGCGGCCGCGACCGTGAGCACCGGCGACCAGATCGTGCGGTCCACGATGCCGCTGGGCGTCCCCGCGCTGCGCGACGCCTGGTACGCGCTCTCGCTCTCCCGCCAGCCGTACACGGCGGCAAGCAGATCGGCCAGCGCGACCTCCGCGGGGCCGGGCTCGCTCTCAGCCAGCCGATCCCGGAACCGCTGCTCGTCGCCGTCGCTCTGCATCGCGGCCGCTGCGCCCATCCCGAACGAGAGCAGCGACTTCCAGTTCGGGTCGACATGGGCGGTGTCGACCGGCGACGCGCTCACCGTCGCCACTGCGCCGCCGAAGTCCCCCGCCAGCAGCTGGGCGCCCGCCGCCAGTGCCCGCGAGTAGCCGCCGAGGCGCGGCTTCTCGGTCGACAGCGCGACGTCGCTCGCGATCCTTGCGTGCTCGAGCGACTCATCGAGGTTGCCGAGCACCATGGCCATCGCGCCGACCATGTTGTGCGCGTCGATGAGCTCGTCGCTGTCCTGCAAGGACTGTGCGATCGGGATCCGGCGCTGGTTCGCTGCGTACGCGTCGCGGAACTTCCCGAGAGCGCGGTACGCGTACCCGACGGCATCGAGGCAGAGCGAGACCTCGCGCAGCAGTCCGAGCTCCTCGGCGATCCCGAGGGCCTCCTCCGCGGTGCGCAGGGCGACCTCCCAGTCGGCATCGGTCGCCCGCGCGAGCTTGCGCGGCGCGAACGCGCGCGCCGCGAGGAGCCGCACGCGCTCGGGGGAGGGTTCGTCGCCCACGAGCGTGAGACCGCGCGCGATGAGCCCTTCGAGATCGGGATGCTTGGCGTCCCATCGCGTCACGAGCTCGGCCATGTGCGCGTAGACGGCCGCGATCCGCGATCGGTCCGGCTCCGGCCGCGCCTCGAGCATGATCCTCGCCCGCTCGTACGCCGCGAGCGCCGCGTCACCCTCGCCGTGATACCGCCGGACGCGGCCGAGCAGATACAGCGCCTCGACAGCGTGGTCGACGTCGTCGAGCTTCTCGTAGATCTCCGCGGCCTGCTCCGCGAACCGCAAGGCTTCGACGTGCGCGTGGATGTTCATGGCGCGTTGAGCGGCCTTCCACGAGTAGGCCGCGGCCTTGTCGGGCACCTCGCCGAGGAGGTAGTGGTGCGCGAGAGCGGGATAGAAGTCGCGGATGTCGTTCGCGAGCACGTTCTCGATCGAGAGCGCGACGCGGCGGTGCAGCTCTGTGCGCCGCCGCACCAGCAGCGTGTTGTACGCGACCTCCTGCGTCACGGCGTGCTTGAACCGGTACCGGCCCTCGCGCCGTTCGCCGGGCGCGGCCTCGACCACCAGGTCGGCCGCGATGAGGATGTCGACGGAGTCCGCGAGACGGTCGCCGCCCGCCGCACGCAGTACGCGGTCGCCGAACCGCTGGCCGATCACCGACGCCAGCTGGATGCATTCTTTCGCGAGCGGCGGAAGCCGGTCGATGCGCGCGGCCACCACCGCATGGAGCGTCGCCGGGACATCGAGCGCCGCGGCCCGTTCCCGCAGGACCCAGTCGCCCTTGTCGTCGCGGGCGATCGCGCCGGAGTCGACGAGCGCGCGGATCGATTCCTCGATGAAGAACGGGTTGCCACCGGCGCGGGCCACGATCCGATCGCGGAGCTCCGCCGGTGCCCACTCCAGCGTGGACTCGACGATCCGGGTGGCCTCCTCATCGGTGAGCGGCTCGAGGATCATCTGCGTGAAGTTCGTGCGCGACGGCCTCGGCTGGCCCCCCGCGCCGATCCGCTGGGCGAGGAGGATGAGCAGCGGCACGCGCGCGCCGCGGGACGCGATGAACCAGAGCAGGTCTAGCGACGCGGAGTCGGCGTAATGGAGATCCTCGAGCACGTAGAGCAGTGGGCGGGTGCGAGCGAGCGCGCCGAGGACGTCGAAGATGATCAGGTACATCCCGCGTTTCCACTCCTCGGACTCGTTCGTCGCCTCCTCGGCCCCGGGGAGATGCAAGAATTGCGCGACCGTACCGGCCGTCGCCGGAGTGGTGAAGCCGAGTTCGATCAGCTTCTCGCCCAGGTGGTCGCGCGCCTCGGGCGCGGTTGGATCGATCTGCAGCTCCACGAGGAGCGGCTCGATGAATCCGGCGTAGCTCCGCTGGTTGACGCGCGAGAACGTCCAGCGAAGGACGCGCGGCGCGTCGTTGCCGGCCGCGCCGTCGTCCGCGGTCACGAGGCCGATGAACTCGGACACCAGCCGGCTCTTCCCGATACCGGGCTCGCCGGCGATGAGTACGACCTCGGTCCGTCCGATGCGCGCGGACTGGTACGCGAGGTCCAGACGTGACAGCTCCATCCACCGGCCGACGAGCGGGGCATTGAGCTCGATCGCGACGCGGACGTCCGAACGCTCGCCGGTCAGCGCGTACGTGAGGACCGGCTTCTCCTTGCCGCGCATCTCGAGCGGCCCGACCTCGCGGAAGGTGAACTCGCGGTTCGTCAGGCGGAAGGTGGCTTGCGTGACGTACGTCTCGCCCGGTGGCGCGGCCTCCTGCAGCCGGGCCGCGGTGTTCACCGTGTCACCCATGACGCCGTACTCGGAGACCGAGCGCACGTTGCCGGCGACCACCATCCCGGTGTGCACGCCGATGCGGAGCCCGAGCTCGATGCCGCGGTCCTTCTTCGCGCGGGCCGCGTGCTCGCCGAACACCTTGTGCATCGCGAGCGCAGTGCGCAGGGCCCGTTGGGGGTCATCCTCATGCGCGATCGGCGCGCCGAAGATCACGAAAATGGCATCCCCGATGAACTTCTCGATCGTGCCGTCATAGGTGATGGCCTGCTCCGCGAGATCCTCGAAGATGCCCGAGACGAGCTCCTGCAGGACCTCCGCGTCGAGCTCCTCCGAGAGGGTCGTGAACCCGACGAAGTCGGCGAAGAGCACCGAGACCAGGCGTCGCTCCTGGCCGTACTGGATGGCGTCCGTCACCGGCTAAGTGTGAGACAAGGAAGGAGGGCCCCCGAGGGGGCCCTCCATGCGCAAGGCTGACCGTGAAAGGGCCGGCCCGACTAGGTCCGCGTGTCCTGACGGCGGAGGAGCACTCCACCCAGGGCCATGATCGCGAGACCGAGTGCCGCGAGCGGCATCGTCTGGCCGCCATCCGTGCTCGTCGACGGGAGGCTCTGGACACCCGCGACCGGTGAGGTCTGCGAGCCGTTCACCACCCCGTTCGGGGACTCCTGGTTCGAGCCGCCGGGGAGCTCGACGATCGGGCTCACCGCGCCGACGGCGCTGCCGTTCGGCCCGCTCTGGAAGCCAGCGACGGCGCTGCCGTTGCTGCTGCCGTTGGAGTTAGCGGCGGGAGCAGGTGAGAAGATCTCGATCCCGTTCGGGCCGCTGCTCGGCGTGGTCTGCAGCGTGGTGTCACTCTCGGGGCTTTCCGTCGGAGTCGTGTCGGTGTCGTTCGACTCGTTGTTCGAGCTGTTGTTCGAGCTTTTGCCGTTGTTCGAGCTGTTGCCGTTGTTCGAGCTGTTGCCGTTCGAGCCATTGTTCGAGCCCGTCGAACCGGTCGAACCGGTCGATCCGGTGGCGCCGCACTCGACCCAGAAGACCTTCTGCTTCTGGCCGCCCGGAGTCATCGGCTGGGTCTGCTTGAAGAACAGTTTGTAGTGACCGTTCGGGAGCGTCATCGCGCTCGAAGACCAGTTGCCGCTGCCGTCGGCCGGGCCCCAGGTGCCCTGGGTCTGGACGCCAGAGCCCGTGGGGGCCCAGCGCTCGATCCGCCAGATGCCACTCGAGTGTCCGTCGAAGTTGAAGCCGTCGATGTAGAAGCTGCAGACGTGCGGCTCGTTGCGATGGTCTTCCACCGCCGTGCCGGTCGCGTGGATCTTCACATCGCCGTTGTTTCCGCCCGGGTCGGCCGAGGCCGGCGCGGCCAGCGCGAACGCGTAGAAGAACAGGCTCGCGAGGATCGTGAGAAGCGTCGTTGCCTTGCGCATCTGTGCTGCCTCCAGTGCCTTTCTCGCCCGGTGACCGGACGTGTTCAGGGACTGGTAGAAGCAGGAGCCTGTCCGCAAGGGCCACGTCGGCGTAACGCGAAGTCCCCAAGTCGCTGCCCGTTGCGCAACAGCGAGCGTGCAACCCGCACCCGTTTACGGTCTCGACACCTCGCCGTTGGCGGCTCGTCGCGAGCCGGTCGATCCGCCCTCTACCTACCAGTCGGTAGACTGCACCGGAAGTGCCTGCTCACTCATCAGGGGGCCATCGGCGAGCCTCGGATCGGCGCCGCCCGCCGAGCTCCACACGCGAGCGCCTCCTCCAAGCGGCCGACCGACTGTGGAGCGAGCGCGGGGTCCACGGGGCCTCGCTCGAGGACATCGCCCGCGACGCCGCGGTGACGAAGCCGACGCTCTACTACTACTTCGCCGACAAGAGCGTCCTGTTCACCGAGATGGTCTGCAGCGTCCTCGAGCAGCACGGCGGCGGCCTGCGGACAGCGAGCCGGTCCGCATCGTCGCCGCGCGAGCGGCTCGTCGCCGCGCTCGCGTATCTCATCCGCGCCCGGTGCAGCGGTCCGCGTCTCGTTCGCGAAGGCGGCGTGCCCCTGACGATCGACCAGCTGAGCCAGACCCGTAGCGCGTTCTTCCGGCATTTCTTTTCGCCGCTCCAGCAGATCCTCGAAGACGGCGCACGCGCCGGCGAGCTGCGGACGAAGGACACGGCATTCACAGCGCAGGCGCTCCTGAACCTGATCGAACCGTGGACCGGCCGCGAGGCCCGGCCCGGCGGGCGGAGCGCGGACGAGCTCGCGTCCGACATCGTCGACCTGGTGGTCGACGGGATCGGTGCCTAGCGGTCGGTCGAGGTGACGCTGCCGGCGGCAGCGGTCACGCGGCCCTGCCGCGCCGCGTGGGCCCACTCGCCGATCCGGGTCACCGCGGCCAGGAGGTTCTTCGGGGAGTTCGCGTACGAGAGCCGTAGGTGGCCCTCGCCGCCGGCGCCGAACGCGGTACCGCTCAGCGTCGCGACCCCAGCCTCGTGGAGGATCCGCTCCTGGACGGTCGTCGAGTCGCCGAGGCCGAGCCCGGTGATGTTCGGGAAGACGTAGAAGGCGCCCTTCGGCTCGCGGCAGCTGATGCCCTCGATCTTGTTGAGGCCACGCACGATCCCGTCTCGCCGCTCACGGAAGGCCTTCACCATCTCCGCGACCTCGGGCGGGCGCGACGTGAGCGCCGCGGCGCCGGCACGCTGGGTGAAGGCCGCGGTGCACGACACCGAGTTGGTCACGAGCTTCGTGACCGGGTCGACGAGCGGCCAGGGGAACACGCCGTAGCCGAGGCGCCATCCGGTCATCGCGAACGTCTTGCTGAATCCATCGAGCAGGATCGTGCGCTCCGCCATGCCGTCCTCGCGCATGATCGAGTGGTGGCTGCCCTCGTACATGATCTCGGCGTAGATCTCGTCCGCCAGCACCCAGAGGTCGCGGGCCCGCGCGATCTGCGCGATCTCCTTCACGACGCTCTGCGACAGGACGCCACCGGTCGGGTTCTCCGGGCTGTTGAGGACGATGAGCTTGGTCCGATCGGTGACGAGGGTCTTCAGCTCATCGAGATCGGGATTGAAGTCGTTCTTCTCGCGGAGCTTGAGTGGCACGCCCACGGCACCGGCGAAGCTGATCATCGACGAGTAGATGGGGAAGCCGGGGTCGGGGTAGATCGCCTCATCGCCCGCCTCGAGGAGCGCGAGCATCGCGTAGAACATGATCGGCTTGGCGCCGGGGGTGACGATGACCTGGCCGGGATCGACGCTCAGGTGCCGCGTCCGGTTCAGGTGGTTCGCGATCGCCTCGCGCAGCTCGACGATGCCGGCCGAAGCGGTGTAGTGGGTCTCGCCCCGCTGCAGCGCGGAGAGGCCGGCCTGCACGACCGACGGCGGAGTGTCGAAGTCGGGCTCGCCGATCTCCAGGTGGATGATGTCGCGGCCCTGGGCCTCGAGCGCACGCGCCTTCGCGAGCACCTCGAACGCGGTCTCGGTGCCGAGCCCGGACATCCGGCCGGCAAGTGGACGGGTCATCGGGCGGCAGTCTAGCCCTGCCTGCGATCGTCGAGCGCGAAGTCGATCGACCCCGAGACGCAATGCAGGTCGGCTTCGCGCCGCAGCGATTGTTCGATACTCACGTCAGTGCGGCTCCACGCCATCTTCCCGCAAACCGAGATCGGGACCGACCCGGCGGTCATCGCGCGATTCATTCGCGACGTCGAGGCGATGGGCTTCGACGGTCTGGTGGCCTACGACCACGTGCTCGGCGCGGACCCCGACCGGCCGGGCTGGGGCGGTCCGTACACGATCGAGTCGACGTTCCACGAGGTGATGGTCCTCTTCTCGTTCGCCGCCGCGCTCACGACGCGTCTGTTGCTCTCGACCGGCGTGCTGATCCTCCCGCAGCGCCAGACCGCGCTCGTGGCGAAGCAAGCGGCGGCCATCGACGTGCTGTCCGGTGGGCGGCTGCGGCTCGGGGTCGGGGTCGGCTGGAACTGGGTCGAGTTCGAAGCACTCGGCATGAGCTTCAAAGATCGCGGCAAGCGGATCGAGGAGCAGATCGCGCTGCTGCGGCGCCTCTGGACCGAGCCTTCGGTCACGTTGGAAGGCACGTGGCACCACGTCGATCGCGCGGGCCTGAACCCGCTTCCCGTGCGCCGGCCGATCCCCCTGTGGATGGGCGCGGACAGCGAAGTGGCCATCCGCCGGGTCGCGCGTCTCGGGGACGGCCTGTTCGCGCACTTTGCCCCGACCGACGAGGGCGCCGCGGAGGCCGCGCTGTTCTGGGAGTGGGTGAAGGCGGCGGGCCGCGACCCAGCGGACGTCGGGCTCGAATGCCGGATGGGCGCGAAAATGACGGGTGACGAGCTCGCGCGCGCGGCCGAGCGGTTCCGCGCGATGGGCGCGACGGATGTCGAGATGAACACGATGCGCGCCGGATTCACCACGCCCGACGAGCACCTTGCCGCGTACCGCCGGTTCATGGAGCGGGTCACGGCGTAGTCGAGACGGGCACGCCGAAGGATGAGATGCGCACCGGCTCTCCGCCGGCCAGGGACTGGGCGTAGAGCCCGATGTCCCGCGCGACGTAGAACCACTTCCCGTCGGGCGACCATCCCGCGAACCGGCCGCTGGTCGCGGACGCGATGATCCTGCCGGTGTCAGCTTCGCGCACGACCGGGATGTTGCCCAGGGTCATGCCAGTGAGATGGCCGCTGGGCGACCAGCGGATGTCGGCGACGTCCTGCCCCGCTGCCTGGAGCGTCGGCACACCGTCGGCCGCGCGAAGGACCGCGAAGATGAAGCCGACGCTCCCGGCTGCAGGACTGATCCGCACCGAGAGGTACGCGCCATCGGCCGACGCCCCGAGCATGGAGAGCTGGAGCGCCGGCGATGCGCCGAATTGCGTGCCCGCCGACAAGGTGGTCGCGGAGGTCACCGTCCTGGTGCCGGCCGGGGTCGACTCGAGGATCGAATGATCTGTGCGC
>DATCPY010000037.1:0-25223 GCA_036569845.1 Candidatus Limnocylindria bacterium
GCTGCCATTTCCCGGCATCGCACTGGTTCGCGACTACGCGTCGCAGGCGTTCCACTACGCCGAGTCGGCCGTGTCGGCCCTCAGGCCGGACGTGATGCTCCAGCCCGCCGGTCAGGACGTCGAGAGCTGGGCTTCGAATGCGGTCCAGTACCTCGAGCATCTGCCCGAGCACATCGCCGCGATGAACGTTCTCCGCGCATGGCAGGGTCTTCCGACGCTCGGCGATTGAGTCCGACGGTGGGTCGGCCTCGGCCCGAGTCCCCTTACGACTTTGCTTTCCTCGAAGGTCTCGACTTGTTGAGGCCGATCGCTTGGCGAACGAGCGCCGTGAAGGCGGGCGCGTCAACTTTCTCTTCCTGACGGATGTCGATCGCGCGGCGCGTGTTTCCGCCCAGACTCGAGTTGAAGAGACGGGCCGGATCCTTCAGCGATGCGCCCCTGGCGAAGGTGAGCTTCACGACGTTCTTGTAGGACTCGCCGGTGCAGATGATGCCGTCGTGGGACCAGACCGGAATGGCCCACTTCAGCTCCTCGACGACGTCGGAGTCTGCTTTCTTGATGAGCGTGCGCATTCTGCCGAGGGTTTCCGCACGCCAGTCCTGGGGCTCGGCGACCTTCTTCGATCGGGTCGCGCCCGACTTTTCCATGTTCTCATCCTAGAAGTCGAGACGGAACGACGGACCTTGCGGCCCGTCGTTGCTGTGAGTCCTGGTGGGCAGAGAGGAATCGAAACCCTCACAGCCAAACGCGGCTGATCTACAGTCACCGCCGGTCATAGAACGACGAAATCGCGAGATTCCGAATGAATCCGTTCAACGCGATCCTCCCACTGCCGCGTTTTCCGGGAGGGTCAGCTGCCCATTTTGTTCAGCATGGAGCGGGAGGCTGACCATTTCCGCTTCGTGCATCGCTAGGCTCCGCCAGATGGCCGACGGCGACTTGAGCGGACGCGCCCGCCCGCGCGTCGTCATCCTCGGCGGCGCACCAGCGACAGGTAAGACGACACTGGCAACTCCAGTAGCGCAATCGCTGCAGGTTCCGTTGCTCGCCAAGGACTTGATCAAAGAAAGCCTGCTCGACTCCTTCGGTGCGACAGATCTGGCGGCGAGTCAAAAGGTCGGTGGGGCGGGCTGGGAGCTCTTGTTTCTCGTCGCCGCTTGGCTTCTCGATGCGCGCGTGGGGTTCGTGATCGAAGGCAACTTCGAGGCGAGGGCTGCGGACCGTTTACGGCAAATCGCTCGGCGATCGCATGCCGTCCAGGTAATCTGCCAATGCTCGGACCGGCTGAGTCAAGAGCGGTACGAACGCAGGGCTTCCGCGCCTGACCGCCATCATGGCCATATGGACATTGCGCGAATCCAACGAGGGCCACGTCCGGTCAGCGACTTCGGCCCATTCGATCTTGGAGTGCCAACGCTGATCGTCGACACGACGAGTGACTACCACCCGACGTTGACGAAGATTGTCGCGTTTGTTCGAGGCGACAACTGATCCAATGGGGATGCGCTGAGCTCGCGATCTAACATCCCTCGAATGTCGGAGGCAACTCAGAACGTTACGACCGTGACGCTGTCGCGACACGGTAACTTCCTCAAGCTGTGGTTCGGCCAAAGTGTCTCGTTGTTGGGCAGCGCGGTCACCAATATCGCGCTACCCCTTGTTGCGGTGGGCCTGCTCCAGGCAACCGTGTTTCAGATGGGCGTACTCCGGGCCCTCGCGTACATCCCATACATCGTGCTGGGTCTCTATGTTGGCGTGTGGGTCGACCGGCTCCGCCGCAGGCCGGTGCTCATCGTGGCCAACACGATTCGAGCGCTCGTGCTCCTCGTGGTTCCGCTCAGCGCGGTGGCCGGACAGCTCCGAATCGAAGTCCTCTATGGGGTCGCCTTGGCGGTCGGTGTGGCGAGCTTGTTCTTCGAGTTCGCCTACCAGGCGTACCTTCCGTCGTTGATTCCGGCGGACGCGCTCGTCGACGGGAACAGCAAGCTGGCCCAGAGCGAGTCCGTCGCTCGGATCGTGGGTCCAGCCGTCGGCGGATTCTTGGTCCAACTGCTCAGTGCGCCAATGGCGATCATCATCGACGCGGCCTCCTACGTCGTGTCCGCGCTGACGCTCGTTCTGATCAGAGACCGGGAGGCTCGCGCCGTGGCGGAAACGCGCCCAGCGATTCACCGGGAGATTGCTGAGGGTTTGTCGTTCGTCTTTCGACACCCGATCATCCGCGCGCTCGCCGTGAACTCTGGCCTGAGTAACTTCTGTGGCTCCATGGTTCTGGCGGTGTATTTCGTCTACCTCGCGCGCGAGCTCGCTCTGCCGGCTGGGCTCATCGGCATTGTGCTGTCGGCTGGCGGCCCCGGAGGGCTACTCGCCGCGGCAACATCAAGTCGCGTCGCCGGACGCGTGGGCATCGGGCCCACCCTGCTGCTCGGGCAGTTGCTCATGGTCGGAAACGTTGCCCTGCTCGCGGCAACGCTCGTCGTGCCTGCGGCGGCAGTTCCGCTGCTGCTGTTGTCGTCCTTCGCCTTGGGCTTGGGCGCGCAGTACTACAACGTCACGCTCTACAGCATGCGTCAGGCGATCACGCCTGCACCCCTGCGTGGCCGCACGGTCGCGAGCGTCCGGCTGCTGACGGTCGGCGCCATGCCTATTGGTGCGCTCGTCGGCGGCTACCTCGGTGAGCGTGTAGGTATTGGCCCGACAATCGAAATCGCGCTCGCCGGTGCGGTCGTCGCGCTGCTGCCTGTTCTGCTGTCTGACGTACCCCGTCTTCGAGTTGTGCCAACGCCTTAGCTGCACCGTTCAGACCAAGGCGCTGATCTACAGTCAGCGCCGGTCAGCGAGCGAACGATTCGCGAGTTTCCTAGTGAATTGGTCCATCGCGACCCTCCTGTTCGTGGAATCTTGCGGAGGGTCAGTTGCCTATTTCGTTCAGCACGGAGCGGGAGGCTGACCGTCCTCGCTGCGATTCGACCCATTGCTTCCGGCCTGCGAGGCGCCTGGGCTCGGCTCCTAGCTGACCGGTCCTTCGTCGCGATGTGAGGAGCGCGATTCATCGCGACGGCCAAATAGTCCGGCTTCGCGAAACTGTTCCAGCGCATTCGCCGCGCATCGGGACTGCAGACGTTCTCAGCGCACCTGATGCGGCATACCTGGGCGACGAACTTCATGCGCGTTCCCGGCGCCTCACTCTTGGAGCTGAAGCGGCAGGGTGGGTGGCAGCGCTGGGAGCAAGTTGAGCGATACAGCCACGCGGTCCCGCATCACGATCGGCGGACGCTCCCGAACCCATTGCAGAAAACTGCCTTTGTTCAACTGCCTTCCACGCGCGTCAGCCGCCTTTCGCGCATCGGCTGAAAACAGAACGACGAGCCCTTCGGCCCGTCGTTGCTGGTGAATCGTGTGGGCAGAGAGGGAATCGAACCCCCACAGCCAAAGGCGGCTGATCTACAGTCAGCGGAGCTCACCACCTGCTCGATCTGCCCAAGCGTGGTGTGTGTGGTGACCGAAGTTTAGGGGCTTTCGCCGACGGACTCCACCACCCCGACAATCAAATGGATGGACGACCGCGCCCTCCGCATCGCCGTGCTGCTGTCGGCGCACGTCATCTTTCTCTCGGCCGCAGCGCTGCGCATCATCCGCAGCCAGCGCGGCCACCTCCTTCGAACCGAAGCGGCGTGGTGGATCCAGTACTACCCGCCACTGGTGTGGCTCCCGTTCGTCCTCGTCTACGCGCAGGTCGCCTGGCTCCCCTCCCTGATCCCCGCCGCCGATCTCGCGCCGGCCGCCCAGCTCGCCGGGTTCGCGCTCGCGCTGTCCAGCGCACTCTTCGCGGCCTGGGGGATGTGGACCCTTGGGCGCAGCTACGGCATCCGGCTCGATCTCTTCGACGGCCATACCCTCAAGACCGACGGCGCCTTCGCGCTCGTGCGGCATCCGATGTACCTCGGGATCGTGCTGTTCAACATCGGCGCGGCGATCGCACTCGAGAGCCTCGCGCTCCTGGTCCTCACCGCGATCGTCGTGGTGCCGTTCACCATCGCGCGGATCGCGGCGGAAGACGGCGTACTGCGCGAGGCCTTCGGCACCCGGCACGTCGAGTACGCGCGCCGGGTGCCTGCGCTCATGCCCGGATTCGGAGCTCGCTGAGGGCTACCAGTTCGCCTGCGCGGCCGCCACGGGCAGCGACCCAGTTGCGGGGTGGATGACGTACACGATCCCGCCCGAGTGATTCAGCCAGGCGTCCTCGAACTGCCCACGGTCGTACACATGTGGAACCGTCGCGTCGCTCGTCGACGCCGGGTCGTTCGCCATGACATTGCCATCCGCGGTGATGCCGGTGATGACCAGCAGATGTCCGTTCGAGCCCTTGAACAGGAAGCCATCGAGTTTGTTCGCGTCGACGGCGATCGATGCGACGAGCGGGATGCCCGACCGGATGAACGCCTCCGCCTCATCGAGCGAGCGCAGCCGAGTGACGAACGCGTCCATGCCGAAGCGACCCGCATATGCGGTGTTGAACGGCCAGTTACCGGTCCCGTTGTAGTGGTAGTCGAAGGTGTAGCGCGCCGCGTAGTCGACCTCGGGGTCCGCGTAGCTCGCCGGGATGTAGGCCATGTCCGCCGCGCTCGGGTACTGGCCCCAGTAGCCGAGGACCATTGCGGTCGACGTCGGGCTGCACCACGCTTCGCCGCCCCCGTCGTATTCCGGGAACTGGCCGGCGTGGATCTCCTGCGAGAGCTGGGGTACCGCGTGCGGAAGCGTCGCGGCGCCGGTGTACGCGCGCGGCGTCGGGACGGAGAACTTCTTAGGTGTCGCGGACGTCATCGCTCCGAGGGCGCGCACCGTCGGCGACGCGTCGGTCGAGGTCTGGCGCGTGAGCTTGACCTGCAGCCGGTACGAGGTCATCGCGACCTTCCCCGCCACGAACGTGTCGATCGCGACATAGCCGTCGTTGTCGCCTTGGCCACCGACCGACGTCCGGTGGAACGCGGTGTCGTCGTACGTCCAGAGGCCCATCACGTACCACTTCGTCCAGTACGCGCCGTCGGGCGAGGCCTGCATGTCGACCTCGACGAGACTGGTCGCCGTCGTGTCGGCGTTCCAGGATGCGACGAGCTCGGTGAAGGCAAAGCCCGGCGCAAAGGCGGGAGAGGTCCAGGTCGATGACGCGCTGCCACTCGCGATCGTGAGGGGTGCGGCCGCTGTCACGAACCGGTGGTAGCTCACGTCAGAGATCGGCGTCGTCGACTTCGCCAGCGCGGTAGGTCCCGGAAGGATCGTCGTCGCGAGCACGAGGGTCGCGGCGGCCACGAGCCGGCGGAGCATCGGTCACCTCCCTGCGGTGTCGCGCCGATGCTAGCGATAGCGCCAAACACGGCACGGCGACGGCTCAATGGCCGTCGCCGCGCGGTGGAGGAGGGTGGAGAGGTCTAGTTCGTCGTCGGGTGGTACTTCGCCCAGAAGTCGGCTGAGCTCATCCCGCTCGCCTGGATCGCGGTCTTGCAGGCGTCGCTCACGATCTTCGTGTCCCCGGTGCTCGTCAGGTTCTTGTAGAGCTCGAGGCACTTCGCGATGAGCTGCGAGACCTCGGCCGGGTTCGTCACGGGCTTCGGCGTCGCTGTCGGCGCCGGCGTCGTGGTGGGCTTGCTCGTGCTCGTCAGCTGCTTGCCGAAGGTCGCCCAGAAGTCGGTCGCGCTCATTCACCTTTACTGGTGTTTCGGCACGCTAACGGCTGCTGGGCCCGACTTACTCACCCTGGCGGGGGTGCGGTCTGGTATCACTGCGGCGTGGATACCGAGCCCCTCGTCGTTCTCGCGATCGTCGACGCGCTCCTGGTCGCGCTGTTCTTCTTGTTCCGAGTGCTGCCCTGGTCAAGACCCGGTCCCTGGCGGGCCATCTGGCTCATCGCGGGGATGACATCGATCCTGTTCATCGCCTCGGAGCTGGTCGCCCTCACCACGCAGGGCACCGCGCTCGCGCTCGAGCATCAGATCCCGCTCTTCGGCGCGATCTTCGCGGTGACGACCGGATTCATCCTCACCTACCTCGGCGGTCAGCGCGTCACCGAGCGCGCGCTCACGCTATCCGAGACCGACGAGCTCACCGGCCTCGGCAACGCCCGCGCCTTCGACCTGCAGCTTTCCGACCTCGGGCGCCGCCGGATACGGTTCGCACTCGTCTATCTGGACGTCGACGGCCTGAAGAAGGTGAACGACACGCACGGGCACGGCGAGGGTGACCAGGCGCTCCAGGACTTGGCCGCCATCCTGCGCAAGTCGCTCCGCAAGACCGACCTCGCCGCGCGCCTGGGCGGCGATGAATTCGCGCTCCTTCTACCGGGCGCAGACCCCGCGATCGCCCAAGGCATCGCCGAGCACGTGCTCGCCGGTCTCAAGGACGGGACAGCGCCCCAGCGCCGCGTCGGCGCGTCCATCGGCATCGTCCCGGACGCTCAACGCTTCACGACGACCGAGGCCGTGCGGAAGGCCGACACCGCGATGTACGCCTCGAAGACCGCCGGCGGCTCGCGGATCACCGTCGCCGAGGCGTAGCCGCGATCGACCGCGACGACCTAGCCTCGCAGGCGATGGCCGCGACGTTCGAGCGTTCCATCGCACGCGGCGCGCTCCTGTGGATCGCGGCGCTTCACATCGTCGCCCTCGTCCTCGTCTTCGATCCCCGAGGCGATGACGCCTTCGACCTGCCGAAGTCGCTCGCGAGCCGGGCGATGGAATGGGCCACGGTGGCCGGGCTCGTCCTCGTGCTCCTCGAGCACGGATGGCGCGTCGTGCCGCGCACCCGGCTGCACGTCGCCGTCGGCGGTCTCGCGCTGGTGTCTCTGGTCGCCGCCCTGTTCGCGGCGCAGCCGTACGTGGCGCTCTTCGGAGAGCAGGACCGCTACCTCGGCCTCACGTTCCTCGGAGACATGCTCGTCCTGTACCTCTCCATCGCCATCGCCGTGCGCACCGCAGGGGACGTCGCGGTGCTGCTGGGCGCCATCGCGGTGGCTGGCGCCGTTGCCAGCGGGTACGCCCTCCTGCAATTGGTCGGAGCCGACCCGTTCACCTGGGCGACGGATCCTCGGTCACGTCCATTCGCGACGATCGGGAACCCCGATCAGCTCGGGCATCTCATCAGCGTGCTGTTCGGCGTTGCAGCCGGCGCGGCGATCGGCGCGACCGGGCACGGCTCGCGCGCGATCGCCGTTGCGGGTGCGATCGCGACGCTCGGTGTTGCTGCGTTCGTCGCGACGCGGGGCACGCTTCTGGGCATCGCCTGCGCACTCGCGAGCGCCGTGGCAATGCGGCCGAGCCGCCGTTCGATCCTCGCGACGGCCGCGATCGCGCTGGCGATCGCCGGCGCGCTCCTCGCGACACCGCTGGGCCAACGGGCCGTCGAAACGGCGCGTTCGGGGACCCTGCCCGATCGGATCACCCTCTATGGCATCGCGTGGCGCGCGACGCTCGAGCGGCCGTTCTTCGGTTACGGGCCGGACAACTTCCGTGCGGCCTTCGTCGAGCACCGAACCGCCGAGAGCCTCGCGAACCTGAGCGCCGCTCCCGAGACGTCCGCGCACGACTGGCTGCTCGATGCCTCGACGACGACCGGCCTGATCGGCCTCGCCGCTCTGCTGGTCCTCGTGACCCTGGGCAGCATCGAGCTCGTCCGGCTCGCGCGTATGGCGCCGGCCGTGGGCCTCCCACTCGCCGTCGGCTGGGCCGCGTACTGGGCGAACGCCCTCGTCGACGTCGGATCGGTCGCCGTCGCGTGGTTTCCGTGGGTGGCCGTAGGTGTCGCCGCGGCGCTCCGCGGCTCGCGCCCGCAGACCGTCGCAACGCGCCGGCTGCCGCGTTGGCTCCGCCCGGCGATCGCGATCGTCGCGGTCGTCGGCATGGCATCGGGCACACGCGCCTTCATCGCGAACGAGGAGACCTTCGCTGCCGCCGAGGCGATGCATTTCGGTGACCGCGACGCCGCCGTCGCGTTAGCGGACCGCGCCGCCGCTCGCGACCCTGGTCGCGCCGACCATTGGAATCGGCTCGGGCTCGCGCTCGAATCACAGCGGCGATGGGCCGACGCGGCCGTGGCGTACCGCGAGGCCGCAGGGCGCGAGCGATACGAGCCGGTGTATTGGGCGAACCTCGCGCGCGCCCTCGCGCGCACAGGAGCGCAGGACGACGCGCTGGCGGCGGCGCGCGAGGCGGCCGCCGTCGACCCGAACGCGCCGATCGGCCATGTGACCCTCTCGGAGATCGCCGCGACCTTCGGCCGGTGCGAGCTCGCCCGCGGCGAAGCCTCCCGCGCCGCCGCGCTCGAGTCAGGACACGAGGAGCTGGTCGCCCGCGCCGCGGCGTGCCGCTAGCGAAACGAAAACGGAACGGGGCGCTTACGCGCCCCGTTCCCCGCACACCACGATCGCGCTATCGGGTTAGTGCTTGTCGCACGGCGAGGTCGCGCCCGGGTGGCCGGGAGGGCCGCTGTGCGTATGGTTGGTGTCGCCACAACCCCAACCTGGCTTCGTGCTGGTGGTACCGGCTGGACCGGTCTCGCGGCCGGCTTCGTTCTCGTTGGCGGCTTTGTTAGCGTCGGTGTCTTCGTCCGACTCGTGCTTTGCCTGCTCGCCCGCCTTGCTGTTGCCGTTCGAGGCGGCGGTCGACGGGTTGGAGCCGCCCGTAAGTGCACCAAGGACCGCAGTCGCCACGCTGCTTGCCTTGTCAGGCAGGCTGGCGTTCGCGGCGGCCGACGGGTTGGATCCACCCGTCAGTGCACCGAGGACCGCCGTCGCCACGCTGCTTGCCTTGTCAGGCAGGCTGGCGTTCGCGGCGGCCGGGGAATCGGAGTTGGAATTCGTTACGTCCGCGCCGAGGGCGGCGGTCGTGAGCGCGATCGCGAGCGCGGAGCCCGCGGCAACCGTGATCCAGAGCCTTGGCTTCGTCATGGGCAACCTCCGTGCGTATGCGTGCGTGCATCGACCGGGTCAGCGACCTGAGTCGGTACACAGCGTTCAACGCAAAAGAGGCCAAAACGTTAGCGGTCCTTCCGATGCGCGAAATATCTTTCGCGTTACGGCAGGCGGTTGAACCAGAGCAGGGACAGGCCGCTCGCCACGATGGAGAAGACCGCGGCGACGAGCGTGAAGAGCGCGGTGACCTCGGTCTTCTGGGTGCGGAGCACGAGCTCCGTCGTGAGGTTCTCGTAGATCTTCGTGAGGTCCGCCTCGCTCGTCGCGAGGAAGTACTGCGCGTCGGTGTCCTCGGCGATCTGCTTGAGGGTCGTCTCGTCGAGCGAGGTCCGGATCGAGCGGCCCTCGAGGCTGAGGACGGCGCCCGCTGGCGTGCCGACGCCGACGGTGTAGACGCGGATGCCGCGAGAGATCGCCTGGTCCAGGATCGCGAGCGGCGGCGGGAACTGGTTGTTCTGTCCGTCGGTCAGCAGGATGATCGACGCGGGCGCCTTGGCAGCGCCGGGCACCGCGGTCTTCGTCGGCGTCTGTGGGGCGTTCGGGTTCTGCGGCTGCGTCAGAACGGCCGACGGCAGGTCCGTCTCGCCGCCCGCGCCCATGTCCTCGACGATCGCGTCGAGGGAGGTCAGGATCGCGCGGCCGATGGCCGTCGCGCGCTGCAGGCGCAACCGGTCGATGGCCGCGAGGACGAGATCGTGGTCGGTCGTGGGTGGCTGGACGAGCGACGCGTCGGTCGCGAACGAGACCACGCCGATCTTCACGTTCTCGCTCTGCTTGAGCACGAACGCCTTCGCCGCGGCCTTCGCCGCGGTGAGGCGATCGGGCTTGATATCGGTCGCGCGCATGCTCATCGAGACATCGATCGCGAGAATGACGGTGCCTTCCTGGCTGGGCACCTTCACGACCGTGACCGGTCGCGCGAGCGCGAACAGCATGAAGGCCACGGACAGCAGATACAGCGCCGCTGGAATGTGACGGCGGATGCCCGGCCCGCGGCCGAGCGCCTCCTTTACGAGCGACAGGCTCGCGTAGCGAAGCGCGTACTTGCGCCGGCGCCGCTGCGACCAGATGTACAGGCCGAGCAGGACCGGCACCGCGATCAGGAGGAAGAGGCTGGTCGGCCAGAGGAAGCTCATCGGGTCACCCGGCCACCGCGGCGCGCATCCCGCGCCGCTGCTTGCGTCGTGCCGCGAAGCGCAGGACCGCTCCGACGAGGTCCTCCTCGGTCGAGAGCGTGAGCACGTCGACGCCGCACTTCGTGAACGCTGCATGAAGCTCCGCTTCGCGCTTCTGGACGACCTCCTCGAAGCGCTTGCGGAACTTCGCGCTGTGGGTGTCGACGAAGACGCTTTCGCCGGTCTCGGCGTCGTTCAGGACGACCATCCCGATGTCGGGGAGCTCCCGCTCGCGCGGATCCTCGAGCCGGACGGCGATGACCTCGTGCTTGCGCGCGAGCATCCCCAACGATCGCTCCCACCCGGGAGCGGTGAAGAAGTCCGACACCAGGAAGATCGCGGAGCGCCGTTTGATCGTGCGGAGCGCGTGCTCGACGAGCTCGGAAACCGACGTGTACGGTGCGCTCTGCAGGCGCGGGAGGTTGATCACGTCGTTCAGCAGCCGCAGGATCTGCAGCCTGCCGCCGGCCGCCGGGATCGTCTTCTCGACCTTGCCGGCGTAGAGGATCGCGCCGACCTTGTTCCCGTGCCGCTGCAGCAGCCGCGCGAGCACCGCAACGAAGTCGACGAGCTGGTCGCGCTTCAACGTGTTGACCGTGCCGAAATCGACGGACGGCGAGAGGTCCAGCAGGAAGTGCGCCGTGACCTCGCGGTCCTCGAGGTACTGGCGCACGTACGGCGTGTCCATGCGCGCGCTGACGTTCCAGTCGATGTAGCGCACGTCGTCGCCGGGCTCGTACTCGCGGATATCGGCGAGGTCGATGCCGTGCCCGCGGAAGAGCGTCCGATACTCGCCCTGCAACAGCCCGTCGAGACGACGGAGCACGGTCCATTCGACGCGCCTGAGGATGACCTCAGGCTTTTGCAGCGACACGTTCCTGCAAGGCCTGGGTCGGTACGGGGATCTTCTGGAGCACGCGGTCGACGATCTGCTCGGGCGAGACGTTGTCGGAGAGCGCCTCGTACGACAGCACGAGCCGGTGGCGGAGCACATCGTGAACGAGATCGAGGATGTCCTGCGCCAGCACGTAGGTGCGACCCCGCATGAACGCGAGGGCCCGGCCGGTGAGGATCAGGTTGATCGAGGCGCGGGGACTCGCGCCGTAGGTGATGTACTTCTTGATCTCCGGGAGTCCGTACTCGGCGGGATGCCGCGTCGCGGTCGAGACGCGCACGACGTACTCCATGAGCACAGGGTCGACGAACACCTTGTCCGTCTCGCGCTGCAGCTGGAGAAGCCGCTCGGTGGTCATGACCGCCGACACCGTCGCGAGCCCTTGGGCCATGCGCTCGACGACGAGGAACTCGTCCATCTCGTTCGGATAGCCGACGGTCACCTTCATCATGAAACGGTCGACCTGCGCCTCGGGCAGCGCGTACGTGCCCTCGGTCTCGATCGGGTTCTGGGTGGCCATGACGAGGAACGGGTCGGGGAGCTTGTGGGTCTCGCGTCCGATGGTCACCTGCCGCTCCTGCATCGCCTCGAGCAGCGCGCTCTGGACCTTCGCCGGCGCGCGGTTGATCTCGTCCGCGAGCAGCAGGTTCGTGAAGACGGGACCGAGCGACGTCTGGAACTCGCCGTTCTTCTGGTTGTAGATCCGCGTGCCGATGAGGTCGGCCGGCACGAGGTCGGGCGTGAACTGGATCCGCTTGAAGTCGCCGTGGACCGCGCCGGCCACGGTTTTGATGGCGAGGGTCTTGGCCAGACCCGGCACGCCTTCGACAAGGAGGTGGCCGCGCGCGAGCAGACCCACGATGATCCGCTCGAGCATGTGGTCCTGACCGACGATGACCCGCTTCACCTCATAGAGAAGGCGGCCCACTTCGCTCTGTCGATCGGATGCCAGGCTCTGGTCCATCTCTTCCTCCTTAGTCCGGTGGGACGCCGACGGCCCCGCCGGCCGCCTGGATCGTGACCGCGAACCCGATGCCCGCGAACGAGGCCTGGCCATTCGGGTTCGCGAGCCCACTGACGATGCCGACCACGTCGCCGTCGCGATTGAACAACGGCCCGCCGGAGTTGCCGGGGTTGACCGACGCGTCGAATTGGATGAGCTCGGTCATCGGCTTGTCCGCTCCCGGCGGCTGGACGCTGCGATGCAATCCCGAGATGACGCCGGTCGAAAGGCTGCGGCTCAGGCCGAAGGGGTTGCCGATGACGATCGCCTCGTCGCCGATGTTCAGCGCGTTCGCGTTGCCCAGCGTGGCGACGGCCATCGGGTCGGGATGACCGAGGGCGCGGATACCCGCGATGTCGTTATCCGGCTGCCGCGCGAAGATCTTCGCCTCGTACGTCGATCCATCGGAGAAGGTCACGGTGATCTTGGTCGCGTCGTTCACAACGTGCAGCGCCGTCAGGATGTCGGCGTCCGCGTCGAAGATGACGCCACTGCCGAGCCCGGTCTTTCCGTCGGCAAGGTCCACGTGGACCGTGACGACGGTCTGCGCGAGCTTCGCGTACAGCTCGGGGATCGTCGGCGTGGGCGTCGGCGCCGCGGTATCGACGGTCCCGAGCTCGACCCCCTTCGGTAGCGCCGAGATCGAAATGAAGATCGCGGCGAAGACCAGCAGCGCGGTGATCACGAGCTCGACGCGTTCGCGGCGCGTGCGTGCGCGCAACCACGCGAACGCCCGCTGGCGGCGGTCCAGGTGGGGCTGCTCGACCGGTGCCTCGGGGGCCGGCGCGACGCCGTACCGCGGGAAATTGCCGTACGGGCGATCGGCCTTGGAACCTGTCATCGGAAGACGTCGAGTCTAGGCCCGAGGCCCTAAGGAATTGGTAAGAATCGGACCATGACCGGCGCACCGCTGTCGAAGATCCGCCCGCTGCACACCGGCCACTACACGATGCCGGCGACCGATCCGCGATTCCCCAACGACCGGATCATCGTCCGGGCCTTCCTCATCGAGCACCCGCAGGGGCTGTTCCTCATGGACACGGGCTTTTCTCCCGATGACCGCGCCGCACTCGAGACATTCGCTCCCGTGCACATCCGCCCGATCCGGTCGGTCCTTTCCGAGCACGGCGTCCGGACGGAGGACGTCCGGATGATCGCGAACTGCCACTTCCACAGCGACCACTCGGGTGGGAACCACGAGTTCCCGGGCGTGCCGATCTTCGTCCAGCGGGCCGAGGTCGCGCACCTTCGCGCGACGCCCGGCTACACCCACGCGCCGTCCGTCGCCGACTTCCCGGGCGCCATGCTCGAAGAGATCGACGGTGACGCCGAGCCGCTGCCGGGGATCCGGATCATCCCGACGCCCGGCCACTCCCCCGGCCATCAATCGTGCGTGGTCGAAACGAAGGAGGGCCGCGTCATCCTGGGCGGCCAGGCCTTCACCTTCTCCTCCGACTATGCGCGCCAGCGCTACTCGCTCGAGCTCGCGCTGCGCGGGGAGCCGCACGGTCCGTATCCGGGGTGGGTCGTCCGGTTCCAGGAGCTCGATCCATGGCGCGTGTACTTCGCCCACGACACCGCCACGTGGGAACGTAACGGCCAAACCGCTATCGGTTGATCGGTCGGCAAGCCATTATTGCGGGCGGCGGGCAACAGGGAGGGTGTCGTGAGCGTGACCGAGACGAGCCAGACGCTGACCGCTGAGTTCATCCGGCTCTATCCCGATCAGGTCGCGCACATTCTCGAGGAGCTGCCACCGGCGGAGACCGCGCGGCTCATCGAGGCGACCGCTCCGTCGAACGCGTCCGGGCTGCTCGAGCGGCTGAACCCCCGCGTCGCCGCAGGGATCATCGCCGAGCTGGGCGATGATGCGGCCCGCAGCGCGCTCAAGACGATGCTGCCGACGAAGGCCGGACCGATCCTCGCCAGCATGGACAACGCGACGCGCGAGCGGAAGCTGGCGCTCGTCGACGCGCGGCTCGCTGACCACTTCCGCGAGCTGCTCACCTACCCGGCCGACACCGCTGGCGCTTTGATGGACCCGCGGATCACCGCGTTCGACGCGGAGCTCACCGTGGACGACGCCCTGCGGCGCATGCGCACGTTCAAGGAGAAGGAGCTGGGCGCGATCTACCTCATGGACCGCGAAGGGAAGCTCGCCGGCTCGGTCCCGCTCGGCGAGCTCGTCACCGCGCAGCCCGAGACCAAGCTCAAGGACATCGTGCGCGGCGTTCCGGCCGCGGTGGTCGTGACCGCGACGCGTGAGGAGATCGTCGATTCGCTCGCCTCGAAGCGGCTCCCGACCTTCCCGGTGGTCGATCTGAACAATCGCCTCGTCGGCGTCATCCGGTACCGCGCCCTCCTCGCCGCCGCGGAGGCCGAGGCGTCGTCCGACATCCAGAAGATGGTCGGTGCGAGCAAGGACGAGACGGCGCTGTCACGGGTCAGCTTCGCGGTGCGGCAGCGGCTTCCATGGCTCGAGATCAACCTCGCGACCGCGTTCCTCGCGGCAGCGGTCGTCGGGCTGTTCCAGGGCACGATCGAGAAGTACGCGGCCCTCGCGGTGCTCATGCCCGTCGTCGCGGGCCAGGGCGGGAACAGCGGGATGCAGGCCCTCGCCGTCACGATGCGCGGGGTGATCCTGCGCGAGGTCGGCCTGCGGGACTGGCCGAAGCTCGTCTGGAAGGAAGCCCGGGTCGGCATCCTGAACGGCATCGGGGTCAGTGCGGTCACGATGATCGCCGTCTATCTGTGGAGCCGCTCACCTGGGCTGACCCTGGTCATCGGTACCTCGATGATCCTGGCGATGGTCATCGCGAGCGTCTGCGGGGCGCTCGTGCCGCTCGCGCTGAAGGCGTTCGGCCAGGACCCCGCGCAGTCATCGTCGATCATCCTCACGACGTTCACCGACTGTGGCGGATTCCTCTCGTTCCTCGGTCTGGCCACGCTGCTCTCGGGAATGCTCACCGACCTGCAGTAGCGGTCAGCCTCCCACGATCTGGCGGGCGCACTGGTTCGCGACGTCCGTCTTCACCTTGTCGGTGATCGCGCCGGAGCCGGACGCACGCTGGAATTCCTCGTATGCCGGATAGAGCTGCTCGTACGCGTTCACGGTGCACACGCAGAACGCCTGGGCGATGGGTCCGGGGACGGTGTTCGGGTCGATGCCCGACACGCATGCCGTGATGAGCCCGGTCTCGGCGGTCGCGGGGTAGCGTCCGAGCGGCGTCTGCATCGGCGGCGCCGTCGGGTCTGGGAACGCTGTCTGGCTTCCGACGGGCAGTGGCGATGGCGATGAGGCGGCCGGCAGGGCCAGCGTCGTGGCAAGCGTGCCGACGAGCAGCACCACGATCACGAAGATGATCGGCACCGCGGCAAGACGTGGGCCGTCGCGCCGGCGGCGGCTCATGCCCGCCACCAGGGGATCGGCCGGGCGACGCGGCCGTCACGCACGGCCACACCCTCATGGCGGAGCAGCCGCGATTGCGCCGGCCAGCGGCGCACGAGCCGCCCGTCCGCGGTGACGACCCGGTGCGCCGGCCCGTCCAGCCCGTGCGCGAGCGCGCTGCCGACGGCGCGCGCCGCGCCCGGCTGACGCAGTCGGTCGGCGACCATCGAATAGCTGGCGACCTGCCCGCGCGGGATCCGCCGCACCACTGTCGCGACGCGCCGCTCAAAGGTCGTCACGCGAAGAGCGGGGTCATTCCTCTGCGCTCGAGCAACGCTTCCATCTCGCGGTCCGAAGGACGCGGCCCACCACGGTCGGCCGCAGCCAGGATCTTCGCCAACAGCGCGATGTCGCTCGCGGTGTTGAGGAACAAGCGCTCGCGCCCGAGCACGAAGCGCACCGCGAGATCGATGTCGGCTTGATCGATCAGCGGCTCGTACCACGTGGGCGCGTCCGCGGGCCGCTCGCCCCACGGACCAAGCGTGATGCTCTTGATCGTCTGCACGGCGACGTCGCGCTCGGCGCAGAGGGCGAGGAGCGCTTCGACGTCAGCCGCGTATCCCGGGTCACGAAGCTGCGTCGCGTTGTACGGGAAGAGCACCGTGTCGAAGTCGAAGCGCGCGAGGCTCTCGCGGTGCCGCGCCGCGACCCTGGTGCCGTGACCGGTGACGCCGATGAACCGGACCAGGCCGGCGTCCCGCGCCTCGACGGCCGCGCGGAGCGCGCCATCCGGGCCGAGCGCGGTCTCCCACTCCACCGGGTCGACGAGGTTGTGCAGCTGGATGAGATCGACGTGGTCGACCCCGAGCCGCTTCAACGACGCGCGGATCTGGTCGCGCGCGCCTTCGTAGGTGCGCTCGCCGGTCTTCGTGGCGAGGAAGAACCGGTCGCGTCCGTTCCCGCGAAGCCACGGCGCGAGCCGGAGCTCCGAGTCGCCGTAGCTGGCCGCCGTGTCGATGTGGTTGAGCCCGTGACGATCGACGAGCGCCAGCGCGCGGTCCGCGTCGGCCAGGGACGCCTTGGAGAGCGCAGCCGCGCCGAAGATCGTGCGCGTGCTGTCGTGGCCGGTGCGGCCAAAGCGCGCTCGCTCGATCACGGTGCCACGATACGACGTCATGACACGCTCCGAGAACCGCTGGCTCCGTTCGAAGGACCTCTCCGGCGACGCCTACGACGCGCGGTACGACGAGCGCGCCGCGGCCGGCGAGAACGTGCACGGCGAGGCGGACTTCGTCATGCGTTTCGCGCCCGCGTCGGTCCTCGATGCGGGCTGCGGCACCGGCCGGGTCGCGCGCGAGCTCGCCCGGCGCGGTGTCGACGTCGTGGGCGTCGACCTCGATCCGGAGATGCTCGCTGTGGCGCGCCGCCGGTCGCCCGAGCTCGCGTGGATCGAGGCCGATCTCGCCATGCTGCATCTCGGGCGCACCTTCGACGTCGTGGTCGCCGCGGGCAATGTGCTGATCCTGCTGACACCGGGGAGCGAGCCGATGGTCGTCGCGAACCTCGTTCGCCACCTGCGGCCCGGCGGCAGGCTCGTCGCCGGCTTCCAGCTGCGGACCGGCGACCTCACCCTCCCGGCCTACGACGCGCTCGCGACGAAGGCCGGGCTCGAGCTGGTGGAGCGGTGGGCGACCTGGGACCGCGAGCCATCGCGCGCCGGCGATGCGTACGCCGTGTCAGTGCACCGGCTCAGCCCTGCCTGAGACCCCGCCCGGCGAGGACCGCGATGACCGACATCACGACGAGCAGCAGACCGACGCCGCTGAACGCGGCGGCGATGCCGGTGACGCCCGCGATGGCGCCGAAGATCGGCGTCGCGATGCCCCCGATCGGCTGCGCCGCGAGGTAGTACGCGCCGAGCACCGCACCGCGCCGATCGGCGGGCGCGGTATCCATGACCAGGACCTCCGTCGCGGTGCCGCGCATCGAGAACGCGAGGCCGAAGATGATGAGCGGTACGACGAGCCACTCGTTCGGCACGAGGGTGAGCAGATAGACGGACGGCCCGATGAATCCGAGCGAGATGAGGATCGGCGTGCGCCGCCCGAGCTTGTCGGAAAGCCAGCCACCGGCGGGCGCGCCGACCACACCGATGAGCTGCGTGAAGCCGAAGGCGGCCGCGGCCAGCGCGGGCGCGAGGCCCCGCGCGTCGACCAGATAGAGGGCGAGGAACGCGAGCATCGCGGAGATGCCGACCTGGAAGGCGACCGAGAGTGATACGAGTGGGCCGATCGTGCCGATGACCGTCCGGATCTCGCGGAACGGCGCCCAGAGATCGCCGGCCGCGCGGACCTGACGATCGGGCGACACGATCAGCCAGAGGAGCACACCGAGCACGACCGGCACGATCGCGAACCACAGGTACGGGGTCCGCCAGGTTCCGGTGGTCGTGGCGAGATACGCGGCGAGCAGCGGCGCCGCGAAGAAGGACAGGTGGCCGCCGGTGATGTGAAAGCCCATCGCCGAACCGCGGACCCGCGGCGAGAACGAGCGGGCGATGAGCGCGGCGGCCGGCGCGTGGTAGGTGCCGGAGATGACGCCGAGCGCCAGGAGCAGCACGAGCAGCTGCCCGTAGTCGGCGGCCTGGGCGAGGGCGACGCTGACGAGACCCGTGAGGACGAGGCCGACGACGATCACCGTGCGTGAGCCCACGCGATCGGCGAGCAGCCCGATCGGTCCGTTCGAGAGCCCGAGGCTCAGCGCGTACGCGGAGACCGCGAAGCCGGACTGGGCGTAGCTCAGCGCGAACGTATCGCGAATGAGGGGCAGCAGCGGATTCAGCAGGCTGTTGCTCGTGTGATGGGCGAAGTGCGCGGCGGTGATCGTTCCGAGCAGGAGGCGACCGCGTCGCGAGCGGAGCGACAGCTCCTCGGATGCGCGCACCGGCGCGACCGCGATCACGGAGGGCTCGGTGATGGCGCTCATTCGCGCAGTATGGGAAACGCGAGATCGACACGCCTACGCGATCAGGTCACTAGGGGGCGGACATCGGGCACGCTGAACGTGAAGGTGCTCCCCACCCCCGGAGCGCTCTCCACCCACAAGCGTCCGCCGTGAAGCTCGACGAAGCTCTTTGCGAGCGCGAGCCCGAGACCGGTGCTTGCCTCCTGACGCCGGCCCGACTCGGCCTGCTCGAACTTCTCGAAGATCCGAGCCTGATCGGCCAGGGCGATGCCGATGCCGTTGTCCTTCACCGATACGCGGACTTCGCCATTCATGCGCGCGGCCGCCACCTCGATGCGGCCGCGCTCCGGTGTGAACTTCACGGCGTTGGACAGCAGATTGAAGAGCACCTGACGGAGCTTGCGCTCATCGGCGTCGATCTCGCCGACGTTCGGGTCGACCTGAACGGCAAGCGTGATCGCATGCTTCGCCGCGCGCTCGCGGATCATCAGGACGCTGCCGTCGATGAGCGGCGCCACCGCGAACGTCGTCGGTTCGAGCTCCATCCGGCCCGCTTCGACCTTCGACAGGTCGAGGATGTCGTTGATCAGCGCCAGGAGATGCTGCCCGGACAGCAGCACATCCTTGAGGTATTCCTCCTGCTTCGGATTGATGTCGCCGAACATCCGCTGCAGCAGGACCTCGGAGAAGCCAATGATCGCGTTGAGCGGCGTGCGAAGCTCGTGGCTCATGTTCGCGAGGAAGACCGACTTGTTCCGGTTCGCCGCTTCGACCGCTGCGTACAAGCGGCCCAGCTCGTCGCTCATCGCATTGAGGTGCGTGCCCAAGCTGCCGAGCTCGTCCCGATTCGCGACGGCGACGTGTTTCGTGAAGTCGCCCGCCGCGATCCCGGTCAGGTGGCCGTCGACCGCGCGGAGCGGCCGAACGATCGACAGCGACAGCGCCGTGCCGAGGATCGTCGCGAGCAGGATGCTGCCAATGGCCGCACCGATGACCGTCCACTGCGACGCGTCGTACGCGAACGCGCTGGCCTGGTTGGCGTCGGCCATCGCCGCCTCGGCCTTGTGCACGAGCTCGAGCGTTCGCCGGTCCAGCTTCTCGGCCAGTGGCTTCGCGTCCGCCGCGTAGCGAGCCCGCGCTTCGTCGGCGCGACCGCCACGGGCCAGGTCGATCACCGAAATGAGTGCCGCCGCGAAGTTGGCATGCGCCTCGCGGACGGCGGCAACGAGATCCTGCTCGTCGGGCGCCACGAACTCGAGCCGGTCGACATCGAAAATGCCAAGGTTCACCTGGCGGGATGCGGTGTCGAGCTCGCCAGGCGCGTTGGATGCGAGCGCCGAGGCGACGACGGACAGCTCGTCGCTGGTGGTCTGGCGCAGGTCACGGTACGCGACGGTCTTGCGCTGGAGCTGCGTGAGCTGGTCGGCCCGGTCGTTCGCGCCGTGCAGGGCCTGCAGGCCGATGGCGCCGACAACGAGGAGCAGCACGGCCAACAGCCCGAGCGAGACCGCGAGCTTGGTGCCGATGGGGACTGGAAAGCGCGCGACGAAGCGCGCAAGGCGGTCTACGCCTTGAGCTCTTTCTGCATCTGGCGGAAGAAAGCGAAGTCCGTGCCGTCCCTGATGATCTGCTCGGGCGTCTTCGTCAGCAGCTTCGCGTCGGCCAGGTGGAGCGCGAAGTAGCGCATCGAGTCGGCCGGGTCGTAGTCGCGCCACGGGTACGGCATGTCCTTGATCGCCTCGAGCAAGAGCGGGCCGTCTTGGGTGAAGCCCTTGCGGACGGCCACGTCCACCGCGGCCTTGCGGTCTTTGGTCAGCTTGTCGATCCCTCGCAGCACGGCGCGCGTGGCCCGCTTCGTCGCCCAAGGATTGGCCTTCGCGAAGCTGCTGTTGGCCATGAGCATGCAGCAGTAGTACTGCGACCACGGCTTGTCCATCATCATGTCGAAGATCAGGTGTCCGGGGTTAGCCGGATTGGCACGCAGCGCCGGACCTTGGTCGACGTATGCGAGCACCGCGTCGGACTGACCGGCGAGGAAGTTCTGGATGATCGGGCTGGGGGGACCGTGGAGCTTCGCCTGGTCCGTCGGAAGGCCTGCGGGCAGCTGGCTCAGATCCCTGAAGCGCACGTCGGACGGGCCGATCCCGAACGCGCCGATGAGGCTGACCCACATGCCGAAGACCGAATCCTTGCCGGGGGTGGTGCTATAGACGTCGATCCGCTTGCCGCGGAGGTCGGTCATGCTGTTGATGCCCGGGCGCGCCCAGAGCTGATTACATCCGGTATGCGTGCCGGCGATCGCGATGTACGGCAGACCGGCATCCACCTTGCGCGCGACGTCATTCGCGAAGGTCGCGCCGATGTCGGCCTCGCCGGTGTGGATCTTGCCGATATCCGTGATCTGCACGTCGACGAACCCTTCCTCACGGAAGAGGTCTTCAGCGAACCAGGCCCAGCCTTCGCAGCCGAAGTGCGGATCGATGCGAATGGTGGTGGTCTCGGGCGGTCCGAGGCTGACGGAGGCGCCTGCGCTCGGAACGCAAGCGGCGGCGAGGGCCGCGCCGGCTGCGCCAAGGAGCGTTCGACGGCGCATCACGCGCTCACGGACGCGACTATGCACCGCACCTGACGGTTTGCAACGACTTCCCGGTCACGCGGGGAACGTGCTGTATTCGGACAGAAAACGGGCGGCCGGACGGGACCTTACGCGATGGAGCGGACGCCCTCCGAGGCGTAGAACCGGTTGCGCTTGTCCTTCGCGCTGCCGGAGCGCAGGCCGCTGTCCGAAAGATGCACGCCACGCCAGCCGTCGCCGACGAGCGCCTCGAACCGGTGCGGGGCCAGGGTGCCCGCGGCGATGTCGGCGATGACCGCCGGCGGCACGCTCATCTCGAGAGCGACGCCGACCCGCCCGTCGGAACGCCCCGAGGCCGGCCGCGCCGGATCGCTCAGCGTCACGACCCGGTTCTGGGCGTCGAGGAGCCGCACGCGGGTCGTCTCGGTCTCGTCGCTTTCGAGGCGCAGCCACTGCATCGCGCCATCGTCGTGGAGGCCCCAGCGGAGCGCGACGGTGCGCGACGGCTCCGGCGTGAACGTGGCTACCGGGAGCCGCAGCGGCTCCGCGGCGTACGCGGCGAGCTGGGTCTGGGCCCGCTCGACCATCTGACGGAACTGCCGCACCCGGATCTCGAGGTCGGCCGATTTCTTCTCAGCAGCGGCCTTCCCGGTATTCGCCTGGCGGAGAGCCTGTCGCATCTTCTCGACATCGTTGACTGCCCACTCGAACTGCCGGATCACCAGCGCCACCCGTGAATCCGCCATTGTTTCCAGCTCCGCGCGGAGCTCGACCTCGCGGGCGGCCGTGATGTGCGGCGCAACGGGCGGCGTCGCGAACCACGCCGCGACGGCGCTCAACCCGAGACCAAGCCCTGGCAGGATGAGCATGATGCGGCCAAGCGGGCCGACGAGGAACGCTTCGACCAGCAGGAGCGCCAACCCGGAACCGGCCAACCCAAGGAACGCCGCGCTGCGGCTGATCTTGGGTAGCGCCGGGATCGGAAGCACGATCTCGCCAACGTAGTCGCGCACCACGGCAACGACGTCGCCGAATGTCGGGCTCTGCAGTGCTCGCTTGGTCGCTCTGATGGCCATTTGGCCCTCCCCAAAAGTCCTACCCACGCCTGTGAGAGTGAACGGAAGGAGGCCGGGGCGAGTTACTCGGGGCGGTGTGGCATTTTCGGATCAGGCGACCGCTGGAGGCGCTGTGCTAGGGCTTGAGCTCCTTCTGGAGCCGTCGGAAGTAGGCGAAGTCCGTGCCGTCGGCGATGATCTGGGTCGGCGTCTTCTTGATGAGCTTGGCGTCCGTCAGGCGCAGCGTGAAGAAGCGGACGGTGTCCTCGGGGTCGTAGTCCCGCCACTCGAACGACTGATCCTTGATGACGTCGTACACCACCTGCTCGGTGATGGCGGGGTTTGCCTTGTAGCGGCCCGCGTCGATCGCGGCCTTCGCCGTCGCGCGAAGATCCCGTTTGCCGGCGTCGATGCTGCGTAGGATCGCGCGGGTCGCGCGTTTTGTGGCCACCGGGTTCGCCCTGGCCCAGTCGCGATTCGTGGCGAGCAGGCAGCAGTAGTTCTGCGACCACGGCTTGTCGAGCGCAGAGTTGAGGAGGACGTGACCGGGGTTGTTTTTCGTGCCGTGCAGGGCCGGTCCAGCTGGTCCGCCCGTGGCGATGGCGTCGGCCTTCCCATCCACGAAGTACGAGATGATGCTCGTGTCCGGGCCGATCTCGACGAAGTTCGCGTCCCCGGGTTGCATGCCGACGTACGCGAGCAGGCTCACGAAGAAGCCGTACGCGAAGTCCGTGGCGGTCCGTCCCGTCGTCCCGGCGGTGGAGAACGTGATCCGGTTGACGGCGATCGTCTTCCCGCGGAGGTCCGCGATGGCGTTGATCCCGGGCCGCGCCCACAACTCGAGACAGCCCGTGTGGGTGCCGGCGACCGCGACGACCGGGACGCTCGTATCCACCGCGGCTGCGAGCGTGTTGCCGTAGAAGACGCCGAATTCGGCCGTGCCCGCCGCGGGATCGCCGGCCCCGTACTGGATGTCGGTGAAGCCCTCCTCGCGGAGGAACGGATCGGCGAGCCAGTACCAGGGATCGCACGCCGGGGTGTCCGCGAACCGGATCGTGGTCGTCTCCGGCGGTCCCAGGCTCTGCGACGGTGTCGCAGCGGTCGACGAGCTGTTCGGCGCGCACGCGGCGGCGAGCGCAGCCCCGGCCGCGCCAAGGAACGTCCGGCGGCGGATCACGTTCTCACGCGTGGACTATTGCGCGTGGCCCCGGCCATGGCAATGAGATTCAGCCGACTCGAGCAATGTCGGCACATTCATGCCGGGAGGTCGCCGCGTCCGGAGCCGCCCCCCGGGAATCGGACCCGGAATCTGCGGTTTACAAAGAGTTTCGTCCGGTCAAAGATGCGATTGCCCTGAAGTGTCGGGGTTCCTGACCGTCGGTTTGTCAGACCGACGCGAAGTTACACGGGCTTGAAGAACCGCCCGAGCGTCTGCGGGTAGCGCTTGAGCCGCGATGTCGGGATGCGATCCGCGATAGCGGCGGAGCATCCGATCGCCGGAGCCATCGCTCTAGCCCTGGACCTCGATGATCGCGGAGTCGGGCCAACCGCCCTCATGGAGCAACCGCGTCCGTGTCGAGCGGAAGCGATGCTGACGGAGTCAACGCACGTAGTCACGTGTACTGCGACTCGCAAGCACCCCGCGGCGCCCGGCAATTGTCGAGAGTCAGCCCTCCGCGTGGCGCAGAACCCAGACCTGCTCGCGGCCGTAGGCGGGTGGCCCGCCCCTGAAGTCGCCGTAGTCGGCAACCACCTCGAAGCCGACCAGCTCGAAGAGGAACCGCATCTCGCTCCGCAGGGACCAGCGCAGGGTGAGCTGCTCGGTGGCGGTCCGAAGCAGCTCGCCAGATGCGTCGATCTCGCTGAATGTCCAGTCCTCGTCGATCAGTTGGCGGGCCGGATCGGGCCTCTGCCCCGTGATCTCCCACGTGACGCGGTTTCCGGTCGTTGGATGAATGAGCTCGCCGCCTCGCGTGGTGACCTCGGCGCTCGGGACGACGCGGTCGAGCAGTGGATCGAACAGGTCGAGGACGAGCCGACCGTTCGGGCGGAGATGGGTCCGAAGTGCCGCCAGCGCCTCCCGCTGTGCGGCGGACGTGAGCATGAACTGGAAGACCCTGGAGGGCGCCACGATGAGCGCGAAGTCGCGCCCGAGATCGAGGGTCGTCAGGTCCGCTCGTTGGAACGATAGGCGGGCCGCTGCATCGGCGGACAACACCGCTCGCCGCTGTTCTGCGAGACGCAGCATTGGCGCAGAGAGGTCGATGCCCACGACCTCGTGACCATCCGCCGCGATGGCCGTGGCCACCCGACCAGTGCCGCACCCGACCTCAAGGATCGGTCCGCCTGTCTCCCTGGCCAGTCGCCGGTAGAAGTCGGTGTCGCCCTCCACGGAGCTGCCCGTGATGAAGCTCGCGCCCAGGGCGTCATTGATCTCGGTGTGCAAGCTGTCGGCCTCGTAGAACGCACGGAGCTTCGGCCTCTCGCTCATGGGTCGAGCGTGGCTTCCAATCGCCATGGCGTCAAGGCGTTCCGCCACCATCGACCACTTGAAGAATGCCGCACCTATAGCGAGGCTGCCGGTTTGACCCTGCCGCGTACCAGCGCGAGCGCGGGTCTTTCTCAATTCGCTAACGATTCCCGCCGGAGCCGCCCCCGGGAATCGGACCCGGAACCTGCGGTTTACAAATGCGGCTCCGCACGTGACAGCACGTGACTCGTGATGCCGCTCGTGCGGAAAATCTCGCGATTGACGTCGTCGACGTGACTCACCGTGACAGGTTGCGACCGCGCGTTGCTGTCACGGTTGCTGTCAACGGGCGGCGCCGTCCTCCTCGTCGAGCCTCGCGGAGCGAGCCCGATCCAGGGCGGTGTCGTCACCAGTAGCCGCACCGAGCCGCAGGTCCGACCAACGCTTGATGTCGGCGCGCGCGGCGTCGAGCTTGTCGAGCCACTCGCCGTTCGAAGGAACGCCAGGTTCGGCGCGCAGAGCGCTCTCTCGCCTGTAAGCGCTGACCACCTTGTCAGAGAGCCAGTTGATGATGGTCTGCCGTTCCGTCTCGGTCACGCGCGGAAGTGTAGAGAGAGCCCGGCCGGGCGAGGAGACACACCCGGCCGGGCGTTGCTGTCAGGCGCTGTCGGGCGGCGGCTCTCTGCGCAGGTGGATGACCTCGCGCCCGGTCGTCAGGTCCTTCTCCGTCGTGATG
>DATCPY010000038.1:0-1617 GCA_036569845.1 Candidatus Limnocylindria bacterium
CGGCCAGGCGCGACGCTCGATGGGATCAAGAGCGCGCGCTCCCACCCGCAGGCGCTCGCGCAGGTCGACGACTTCCTGCGGGCGCACAGCATCGAGCCTGTGGTCGCCTACGACACCGCGGGCGCGGCAGCGGAGGTCGCCGCGGGCGATGACCTCACCGTCGCGGCGGTCGCGAGCAAGCGCGCCGCGCGCGAGTACGGCCTGGTGGCCCTCGCCGAGGCCATCGAAACGACTCCGGACAACTTCACCCGCTTCTTCGCGCTCGCGCGGCGGGGCGACGAGTACCCCGGCGGCCGCGTTCCCGACGCGCTGCGCGCGGGCCCACGCAAGACGAGCCTCGCGTACGCGACCTCGAACGTACCGGGAGCGCTCACCCGATCGCTGCAGCCGTTCGCGACTGCGGGCCTGCAGCTCACCAAGATCGAGTCGCGCCCGAGCCGGGCCGCGCCGTGGGACTACGTCTTCTACCTGGACTTCGAGGGCGACCCCGTGCGCACGCCCGCGACGGAGGCGATCGCGTTGATGAAGACCTGCTGCGCGTGGGTCCAGGTGCTCGGCACGTACCGGGCCGCGACCACCGTCCTCGATCCCGACTAGCGGGCGGGACTCTCGATCTCGGCGAGCTCGTCGCTCCAGCCGAGGAGCTTGGCGGACGCGCGATACGTGCTGTCGAGGAACTCCACGATCTCCCCGCGCGGATCCGTGGCTGTGCGCACGTCCGCGTACGGAAGGAAGAACTCGCCCGCCTTGGCGTCCCAATGGGCCGCCGAGGGCGCTATCGACGCGCGCGCGATGCCCCGCGGCTTCGGATAGGCGTAGGCGTAGAACGCCGGGAACGGGTGCGTCTCGTCCCCCGGCCACCAGCCGGCCACGATCTGCTCGACATTCGCGGAATAGCGCCGGATGACGTCGGGATCCGCGCCCGGACTCGCGGCCTTGCCGGAGTAACGCGCGAGCGCGAGATCGAACGTCCCCCAAAAGAAGTGCACAAGGCTCGTGCGGCCGCTGAACAGCGCGCGGTGCTCCTTGAAGATCGCGTCGATCCGCCCGAGCACGCGCAAGAATCGGTTCGCCCACGCGGGGTCATAGGTGTGATGGACGCGGTCGTCGGGGAACGCGATCGGATTCGGCCACCTCTGACGGGAGGACCGAGATGGCCGTCTCGATGCCGAGGGACCGGAGGTCATCGAGCATCCCCTGATAGAAGTCGGCCACCGCGCCGCCAAGGGGCCGGCGCGTGATGCCGCCCTCGCTCGAGCGGACCACCAAAACGTGGTCGACGAGATCGAGCTCGGCATCGAACGACCGATCGCCGAAGGGGACGGGCGTCGTCGTGAGCCCACGAGCGGTCATGTACAGCGGGACGTTCCCCCACTGCGGCTCGAACGCGCAAAGCTCCAGCCGCAGCTTGCCGACGACCTGCGTGTACATGTGGAGCGTGTCGCGGGTCGCGCGCCAGTCCTCGTGGGGCAGCGACGGCCACTCGGAGCTCATTCATCAAGTGTGCGCCGCGCGGGACGCACGACAGGCGCCGCTCGTGGCGGCGCCTGTCGCGAAAGGAGGGAGGAGGTGGAGACGGCTAGTTGGTGGCCTTCGGCTTTGGCGAGCCCTTGTGGT
>DATCPY010000039.1:0-2341 GCA_036569845.1 Candidatus Limnocylindria bacterium
TCCTCGGGAACGCCAACCAGGCGGGCGAGGACAACCGCAACGTCGCCCGGATGGCGACGCTGCTCGCGGGGTTCCCGGTCGAGGTGCCGGCGCAGACCGTCAACCGCCTCTGCGGCTCGAGCCTCCAGGCGCTCAACAGCGCGGCTGAGGCGATCTGGAGCGGGCAGGGCGACCTCTTCATCGCCGGCGGCGTCGAGAGCATGACCCGGTCGCCGATCGTGACGCTCAAGCCGGAGACCGCGTATCCGCGCGGCCTGCCCGAATCCGCCGACAGCACGCTCGGGTGGCGGTTCGCGCACCCGCAGCTCGTTGCCGACGGGCACACCGTCACGCTCGGGCAGACCGCGGAGAACGTCGCGCAGCGGCGCTCGATCTCGCGCGCCGATCAGGATCGGCTCGCGCTCCTGAGCCAGCAGAAGGCCGAGCGGGCGATGAAGAACGGTGTGCTGGCTGAAGAGATCGTGCCGACACCGGTCCCCCAGATGGGGCGCGCCTCCACCGTAGAGGTGTTCCAAATGGACGAGCATCCCCGGCCCGGCAGCACGCTCGAGGCCCTCGCGAAGCTCAAGCCGGCGTTCGCGGAGCAGGGGAGCGTCACCGCGGGCAACAGCTCGGGCATCAACGATGGGGCATCGGCCCTGATCGTCGCGTCGGGAGAGCGCGCTCGCGCCCTGGGGCTGAAGCCGATCGCGCGCGTCGTGAGCACGGGCGTCGCCGGCGTGCGGCCGGATGAGATGGGCCTCGGCCCGATCCCGTCTTCACGCATCGCACTCAAACGCGCAGGGCTCACGATCCAAGACATGGCCGTTGTGGAGCTGAACGAGGCGTTCGCCAGTCAGGTGATCGCATGCTGCGCGGAGCTCGAGATCGATTGGCGTGACGAGCAGAAGCTGAATCCGAACGGGGGCGCGATCGCGATCGGGCATCCGCTCGGCGCGAGCGGGGCGCGACTCGCGGGCACCGCCGCGCTCCAACTACGCCGGAGCGGGGGCCGCTACGCGCTCGTCACGATGTGCATCGGGGTCGGTCAGGGGATCGCGACGGTCCTGGAGCGCGCCGCGGACTGACCCTCTCCCGGCCTGCAACGCGCGGCCGATATAGCATGTACGCTATGTGGGGCACCGTCGAGGTTGAGCCTGAGGTAGACAAGTGGCTTCGCGATCTCTCGGACGACGAGTTCGGCCAGGTGCAGTTCTACATCGATCTCCTCGAGCGAGAAGGAGTCGGCCTGAGCGAGCCGTATTCCCGCCAACTGCGAGGCAAACTACGAGAGCTTCGGTTCTACCTCGGCCGCGAGCGCAGGCGTGTGACGTACTTCGTCGCCCGCGGGCGTCGGCTGATCCTTCTGACGGTCTTCGCGAAGCAACAGGATCGGGAGGCTCGCGAGATCGACCGGGCGGAACGGGCAATGTTGCGGTGCATCGCACAAGGCCACGAAGCGGAGGATTGAGATGACAACGAAGACGTGGGCCCAGCTCAAGAAGGATCGGCTGCGGAGCGCCGACGCCGTTGCGGTCGGGTACCAGAGAGCACGCGCTGGCTACATGCTCGCGGAGCGAGTCAGGGCCCTACGGATCTCTGGTGGCTTGTCGCAAGGAGAGCTCGCTGAACGCATGGGCACCACCCAGTCGGCGATTTCGCGGCTGGAAGCTGGCGGAACGTCTCCGTCGATCGAGACGCTGGACAAGGTGGGGAACGCGTTGCACGCGAAGCTGGTCGTCGACTTCCAGACGGCCGACAAGTCGTCCGTACGGAGGAAGACGCCTCCTGCGCTCGCGCCGGCGGTGCGTGCCCTTCGGCGGTCCGC
Organism: Candidatus Limnocylindria bacterium; assembly: GCA_036569845.1. Lineage (GTDB taxonomy): Bacteria > Chloroflexota > Limnocylindria > P2-11E > P2-11E > UBA4735. The sequence goes on from DATCPY010000039.1 coordinate 1,808, forward strand.
CGCTGGCAGTTTCCTACGCGCTCGAAAGAGGACAGCCACGTCACGCGCATCGCCGCGCTCTACGGGCAAGCGGGCGGCAAAGAAGAGCGCGAGGCGGGCGTAGCCGTCGGTCAGCGGATCGCGACGGTCCTGGAGCGCGCCGCGGACTGACGTCCACGCGCGGCGGTGAGCCGGCGGAACCCGGCGATCGCGAGGACCGACGCGGTCACCCAGGCGAGCGCGATGAGCATCGGCTGGGCGAAATCTGTACCGGCGAGCAGGCCGTGCGCGAACGCAGCCACGAACGCGAGGTACGAGAGCCGATGGATCGCGAGCCATCCGCCTTGGGTGAGCTTCGAGCGAAGCCACGTCGAGATGAGCACGACCACAACGAGCTGAAGACTGATCGTGCCCAGCCCGATCGCGAACGAGCCGTACGAGACCAGGAACGGCACCACCAGATCGGCGAAGCCGATCTTCGCGTACGGATCGAGCATGAGCGCGATGACATGCGCGATCGCGAGCGGAAGCCAGAGGACGCTCGTCAGATCGTGG
>DATCPY010000040.1:0-2238 GCA_036569845.1 Candidatus Limnocylindria bacterium
CCGTGAGCCCCCTTCTTTGAGTTTCCACAAGAGGAACGGACGCCGGCCAAGCCGGCATCCTCCAACGACCTACAGAAAAGCGAAACGGCCCCGAAAGGAGCCGCTTCACTAGGGGTGGGGAGGGGTGGATCGCCCCGAGTATCGGCAGAGGACCGGGTTCCCTTTAGCCCTTTAGGAGGAGGCCGGCTTTGCCGGCCTCCATTCAATCCAGGGATCCCAAAAAAGGAAGGGCCGGCGAATGCCGGCCCTTCCACCAACGAAAGTTGAGCGCGCGAAGCGCGCGACTTTCGTTGGCTACATCATCCCGCCCATGTCGCCCATGCCGCCGGGCATGCCCATGCCCGCGCCCTGCTTCTCGGGGGCGTCGGCGACGATCGCCTCGGTCGTGAGGATGTTCTTCGCGATCGAAGCGGCGTTCTGAAGCGCCGAGCGCGTGACCATCGTCGGGTCGGTGATCCCGGACTTGACGAGATCTTCGGTCTCGCCGGTGTCGACGTTGAGGCCCCAGCCCTTCTTGGCCGAGCGGACCTTGTCGACGATGACGGAGCCCTCGAGGCCCGCGTTCTCGGCGAGCTGGCGGATCGGCTCCTGGAGCGCACGCGTGATGATCAGCGCGCCCGTCCGCTCGTCGCCCTCGAGCTCGTCCGACTTGATCGCGTCCGACGCGTTGAGGAGTGCAACTCCGCCGCCGGGAACGACGCCCTCCTCGAGCGCGGCGCGAGCCGCTTGGAGCGCATCCTCGACGCGGTGCTTCTTCTCCTTCATCTCCGTCTCGGTCGCAGCGCCGACCTTGACGACCGCGACGCCGCCGGCCAGCTTGGCCAGCCGCTCGTTCAGCTTCTCGCGGTCGAAGTCCGAGTCGGTGTTCTCGATCTCGGCCCGGATCTGCTTGATCCGCGACTTGATCGCCTCGCCGTCGCCGGCGCCGTCCACGATCGTGGTCGAGTCCTTGTCGACGACGATGCGACGGGCGTGGCCGAGCTGCTCCACCTTCGTGTTCTCGAGCTTGAGGCCCATCTCCTCGGTGATGACCTCGGCGCCCGTGAGGATCCCAATGTCCTCGAGCATGCGCTTGCGGCGGTCACCGAAGCCCGGCGCCTTGACGGCGACGGCGGTGAACGTCCCGCGCAGCTTGTTGACGACGATCGTCGCGAGCGACTCGCCCTCGACGTCCTCGGCAACGATGAGCAGCGGGCGACCCTGCTGGATGACGGCCTCGAGTATCGGAAGCAGGTCCTTGACGGCCCCGATCTTCTGATTCGCGACCAGGATGTACGGGTCGTCGAGCACGGCCTCCATGCGCTCGGCGTCGGTGATCATGTAGGGCGACAGGTAGCCCTTGTCGAACTGCATGCCCTCGGTGAACTCGAGCTCGAGGCCGAAGGTCTGGCCCTCTTCGACGTTCACGACGCCGTCCTTGCCGACCTTCTCGATCGCGTCGGAGAGGACGTCGCCGATCTCGCGGTCGCGGGAGGAGACGGTCGCCACGCGGGCGATGTCCTCCTTGCCGGAGATCTCCATGGACTGCTCCTTCAGGTTCTCGACGACCTGCTCGACGGCCTGCTCGATGCCACGCTTGAGCCCCATGGGGTTCGCGCCGGCAGCGACGTTCTTCAGGCCCTCGCGGACGATCGCCTGGGCGAGCACCGTCGCGGTGGTCGTGCCGTCGCCCGCGACGTCGTTCGTCGCAGTGGCGACCTCGCGCACGAGCTGCGCGCCCTGATTCTCGAACGCGTCCTCGACCTCGATCTCACGCGCGATCGTGACGCCGTCGTTGGTGATTGTCGGGGCGCCGAACTTCTTGTCCAGCACCACGTACCGACCCTTCGGGCCAAGCGTAACCTTGACCGCGTCGGCGAGGGTGTTCACGCCGCGCTCGAGAGCCCGCCGTGCATCCTCGTTGAACTTCAGCTCTTTGTGAGCCATGCGTTTAGTACCTCCGTTGCTTTGGAATGCTCGCCGAAGCCAGGCTGAAGCCTGGCACCGGACTCCTTACGATTTGCTGCCGGCGAGCTCTCGGTCCCCGACCACCTTGGCCAGGACGTCGCTCTCGCGCAGGATCAGGACCTCGTCGGTGCCGAGCTTGATCTCGGTGCCGCCGTACTTGGAGAAGATGATCTCGTCACCCTCCTCGACGTCCATCTTGATGTACTCGCCGTCCTCGTCGCGGGCGCCGGGGCCCACGGACAGGACGCGGCCGCGCTGCGGCTTCTCCTTGGCCGTATCCGGCAGGACGAT
>DATCPY010000041.1:0-11441 GCA_036569845.1 Candidatus Limnocylindria bacterium
GATCGTCCTGACCACGCACGACCTCGACGAGGCCGAGCGGCTCGCTGATCGCATCGGCGTGCTGCACGGCGGCAAGCTCGTCGCAGAAGGCACGCCGGCCGAGCTCATCGGTCGCTACGGCGCACGCGGATCGCTCGAGGATGTCTTCATGACCATCACCGGTCGCAAGATCGAAGAGGCCGACCAGGCCGAGTCGAAGGACTGACGTGATCGCCGAATTCGCGACCCAGGCCGGCCTCGCCTACGCCTTCGTCGAGCGCGAGGTCGCGCTCATGAAGCGCTACTGGCTCTGGGAGGTCGTCTGGATCATCTACGGGATCGTGACCTCGCTGTCGGTCGCGTTCATCGGGATCGCCGCGCCGGTGATCTCGGGCAACCAGGTCGACCCGGCGACGACGTCGCGCTTCGTCCTGTACCTGCTGGTGGGCACGATCGCCTGGCGCTTCATGGGCCTCGTGTTCGAGAACATCGCCGAGATCATCGCCTGGGAGCGGTGGGAAGGAACGATCGAGTACACGTTCATGGCGCCCGTCCCGCGCCTCACGCACCTCGCGGGCATGGCGGCTGGCACGATCGTGCGCGCGCTCGTCTTCAGCGTCACGACCCTGTTCGCAGTGATGCTCTTCATCCCGGTGGACCTCTCGCACGCGAACGCCTTATCGGCGATCGTGATGCTCGCGGTCGGCACGGTCGCGTTCATGGGCCTTGGGATCGCGTCCGCGGTGTTCCCGATGCTCTGGACCGAGAAGGGCCTGCAGATGGCATACATCGTCCAGGCCGTCGTGCTGCTCGTCTCGGGCGTCTACTACCCGACGAGCGTGCTGCCCGCGTGGCTGCAGGCGCTCTCGGTCATCTCGCCCGCGACATACGTGATCGAAGGGATGCGTCGCGCCCTGCTTGATGGCGCCGATCTCGCCTCGCTCTGGCCGCTCGTCTGGCCGGCCCTCCTCGTAGGCGTCGTCTCGATCCCGATCGGCCTCAAGGCGTTCATCGCGGCCGAGCGCTATGCCAAGCGCACTGGCCGGCTGAAGCGGAGCGGCTAGGAGCGTTCCCGCTAGGCTTTCTAGATGAGAAGGCTGCCACCAGCGCCACCTGCGGCGCGGGGCGAGGAGTCCGAGATCCTGCACGGCGAGCGCATCGCCGATCCGTACCGCTGGCTCGAGCGCGACGGCGCCGACACCCGCGTCTGGACCGAGGCCCAGAACACCCGGACCCGCGCGGCGCTCGACGGCGTCCCCGAGCGGGCGCGCTTCGTAGCGCGGCTGCGCGAGCTCCTCGGCGTCGGATTGCTCGGAGTGCCGCGCCCAGTGGGGGAGCGGACGTTCTTCGAGCGGCGCTCGGGCGCCGCGCGGCAGATGGTGCTGTTCGTTCGCGAGGGCGGTCGGGAGCGGGCGCTCATCGATCCGAACATCGTCGACGACCAGGGCTTGGTCTCACTGGACTGGTGGTACCCGTCGCCTGACGGCGCGCTGGTCGCGTACGGGCTGTCGCGTGGCGGCACCGAGATGTCGACGCTGCACATCATCGACGTCGCGAGCGGGCGTCAGCTGCCGGACGAGATCCCGCACACGCAGCGCGCCCGAGTCGCCTGGTCCGGTGACGGCTTCTACTACACGGTCCATCCAACGCCCGGCACGGTGCCCGCGGGCGACGAGCACTACTACCGGCGGGTGCGCTACCACCGCCTGGGCGACGACCCGTTGCGCGACCCGCTCGTGTTCGGCGACGGCCTGCCGAAGGAGACGCTCCTGAGCATGGACGCCGACGCGAAGGGCCGCTGGGTCGTCCTCTCCGCCGCGGAAGGCTGGACCCGCAACGATCTCTACCTCCTTGCGCGCGACGCAAGCTCCGACGGACCGCGGGCCATGATCGAAGGCGCGGACGGGCTGAGCGTCCCGACCGTCGCCGCGGGTCGCATCTGGATCCGCACGAACGTCGGGAGCCCGAACTACCGCATCGTCGTGGCCGACCCGAGCGCGCCGGACGAGTGGCGCACGGTCGTCCCCGAGAGCGAATGGCCGATCCAGTCATTTGACGTCACGCGATCGCACCTTGTCGTGCACACCCTCGTCGACGCATCGTCGCGGCTCTCGATCTGGTCGCACGACGGCGTCTGGCAGCGTGACGTCGCGCTCGAGCCATTCGTCGCGCTCCTCGACCGCGCGCCGGCGATCTCGCCGTCCGCGGATCCGGAGAGCGAGCGGTTCGGCTACACGGTCGACTCGTTCACGCGCCCGCCCGTCGCCTATGTCGGTGACGCCGACACCGGCCGCGGCGAGGTCGTCGCGTCGCTCCAGCTGCCGCAGGGCTACGACCCGACTGGGGTGACGGTCGAGCAGGAGCGCTTCCGTTCAACGGATGGCACGGAGGTGCCGATGTTCCTGGTGCACCGCCGCGACGTCCGGCCGAGCGGCGACGTGCCGACCATCCTGAACGGCTACGGCGGGTTCAACATCGCGCGCACGCCCGCCTTCAGCGGCAGCGTGGCCGCGTGGGTCGAGGCCGGCGGCCTCTACGTCGTGGCGAATCTGCGTGGCGGCGCGGAGTTCGGCGAGCGGTGGCATCGGGCGGGGATGCGCGCGAAGAAGCAGAACGTATTCGACGACTTCGCCGCGGCCGCGGAAGCGCTCGTGGCCCGCGGGTGGACCGCACCCGCGCGCCTCGGCGTCTCCGGCGGCTCGAACGGCGGCCTCCTCGTCGGCGCGGCGATGACCCAGCGGCCGGAGCTCGTCGCGGCGGTCGCCTGCGCCGTGCCGCTCCTCGACATGCTCCGTTATCAGCACTTCCTCATCGCGCGGTTCTGGATCAACGAGTACGGATCCGCCGAGGACCCCGAGCAGTTCCGGTGGCTGCGCGCGTACTCGCCGTATCACAACACCCGCGCCGGCACGCGCTACCCGGCGGTGCTCTTCACGACCGCCGAAGGCGACTCGCGCGTCGACCCGGGGCACGCTCGCAAGATGACGGCGCTCCTGCAGTGGCTCCAACGCGATGAGGCCGGCGCGACGACGCTCCTTCGCGTGGACCGCGACGCCGGCCACGGGATCGGCAAGCCCCTCGACAAGCAGGTCGACGACGCAGCCGACCAGCTGGCGTTCTTCGCGTCCCGGCTTGGCCTTCGGGCCGCGGACCGAGTGGGTACAGTGGCGGCGGGCAGGTGAACATCCTCCGGTTCCTGCGCGAGCAGGCGAAGGGATACGACTGCAGCGTGTGTGGCCAGAACCACGCGCGCTCGGACATTCGCGTGCTCGGCAAGCTCGAATCGGCGTGGATCGTCCGGGTCACCTGCTCCAAGTGCGACACCTCGTTCAAGCTGCTCGTCGTGATCGATGAGGAACACGCGAACGTGAGCCCGGTGCAGGAGCCCACCGCCCGGCGCGAGCGCCGCCGGCGGCCCGCGGTCTCCCTCGACGAGGTCCTCGACGCGCATGAGTTCCTGAAGGGCTATGACGGCGGCGTGACGCAGATCCTCGAGGGCGAGGGCCGGCGGACGAGCGTCGAGCGCGACACCAAGGCATAGCGATGGGGCAGAACGCGGTCATCACCGGTTGGGGTTTTTACGCGCCGTCGAGGGTGGTGACGAACCACGACCTCGAGAAGATGGTCGATACATCCGATGAATGGATCGTCAGCCGCACCGGCATCAAAGAGCGCCGCTACGCCGCCGAAGGCGAAACGACATCCACGATGTCGCTGCGCGCCGGCCGGCTGGCGCTCGAGAAAGCGCGTCTCCGCCCGCAGGACCTGGATCTCGTCATCGTCGCGACGTGCTCGCCGGACTTCATCTTCCCGGCGACCGCCTGCATGGTCCAGGACGCGCTCGGCGCCGACCGCGCGGGTGCCTTCGACATCGAGGCGGCGTGCACGGGCTTCGTCTCGGGGATCGCCGTCGCGCGCGGCCTCATCGTGTCGGGCACCCACCAGAACGCGCTCGTGATCGGGGCGGAGACGCTCTCGCGCTTCCTCAACTGGAAGGATCGCTCGACGTGCGTGCTGTTCGCGGACGGCGCAGGTGCCGTCGTCATGGAGGCCTCGAACGCGTCGGTCGGCATCGAGTCGGCCGTGCTCCACAGCGAGGGCTCGAAGGGCCAGATGCTCATGATCGCAGGCGGCGGCGCACGCAATCCGACATCGCAGCGGACGATGGAGCTTGGTCAGCATTTCATCTCGATGCAGGGCGGGGAAGTGTTCAAGCTGGCGGTCAAGTCCATGGCCGACGCGGCGGAGGAGGCCATCGCCGAGGCCAACCTGCGCCTCGAGGACATCCAGCTGATGATCCCGCATCAGGCGAACGTCCGGATCATCGAGGGCGTCGCGAAGCGACTGCACTTTCCGATGGAGCGCGTGTTCGTGAACATCCAGAAATACGGCAACACATCGGCCGCATCCATCCCGATCGCGATGTGCGAGGCCGCGGCCGAGGGCCGGCTGCGGCGCGGGGACAAGGTCCTGCTCGTTGCCTTCGGCGGCGGATTTACGTGGGGCGCGTCGGTCCTTGAATGGTTCGGCGAGCACGAACCCGGGCGGCCGAAGTCGATCGTCCAGCGCGCAAGCCGCCGCGTCGAAGATCTCGTCGATCGAGTGCTGCCGAGCTAGACCCGGCCCCCTCGCTCGCGTTCCGCGCGGACTAGAACATCCATTCGATGCGTGGAGCCGACGCCAACTTGCCCTGAATTTGACCGCTCGACCTATTGACAGCACGCTTGAGTGGATCCAAAGTGCACTCGCGTGGTGAGTAGTGGGGACTGGTGGGGAACCAGCAGGCCCCGGAATCGGAAGGGCGCGCAGGGCAGTTGGAAACGTACTTTGCCGGCGAATTCTCCCACGCGTTGGACGAGAAGGGTCGGCTGGCGGTCCCCGCAAAGTTCCGAGCCCGCTTCAAAGAAGGAGCGGTCGTGACCCGTTGGATGAACGAATGCCTCGCGGTGTTCCCGACCAGTGAGTGGGAGGCGATCAACGCCGAGATCCGCAAGCGGCCCCGGACCGACCGGACGGTCCAGACCTTCGTCCACTTCCTCGTCGGGGGAGCACACGAAGCCGACCTCGACGCGCAAGGCCGCATCGGCATCCCCGCGCACCTCAGGCAGTACGCCGGGCTCGGCGGCGACGCGATCGTCGTCGGCGCCAACGACCGGCTCGAGCTCTGGCAGCCCGATCGCTGGCATGCCCGCCTCGCCGCGGTCGAAGGGTCGATCAGCGACAGCCTCGCGGACCTTGGGATCTGACGATGGGAACCCTCATGAGCCGGTTCTTCTGGCCGAAGTACTCGCCCAGCTTGCTCCCGCTGAAGGTGGCCGCTTCCTCGACGGCACGGTCGGCGGTGGGGGACACGCCAGTGCCCTCCTCGACCGCACCGCGCCGGATGGCCGGCTTCTCGGGCTCGACGTCGACCCTGCGGCTCTTGCGATCGCGCGACGGGAGCTGGCGCGCTTCGGCGATCGCGCCGTACTCCTCCACGCCAACTTCGCGGTTCTCGACGACACAGCGCGCGAGCACGACTTCGTCGGCATCGACGGCGTCCTCCTCGACCTCGGGCTTTCGTCGATCCAGCTCGCCGACGAGTCACGTGGCTTCAGCTTTCGGGCGACCGGACCCCTCGACATGCGGGCCGACCCCACTGATCCAGGGCTCGAGCACACGGCGGCCGACCTGGTGAATACCTGGGACGAGCGCGACCTCCGGCGGATCTTCACCGAGCTCGGTGAGGAGCCCGAGGCCGCGCGCGTCGCCGGCGCGATCGTGCGCCGCAGGGCGCGCGGTCCGTTCATCGCGGCGGATGAATTCGGCCGGTTCGTCGCGGGCGTGAAAACGCGCCGCGGTGGAAAGATCGATCCGGCTACCCGCGTCTTCCAGGCCCTCCGCATCGCGGTGAACGACGAGCTCGGCAATCTGACGAAGGGCCTCGAGGCCGCGATGTCCGTCCTTCGCCCGGGTGGCCGGCTCGCGGTCATCTCATTCCACTCGCTCGAGGATCGAGCCACGAAGCAGTTCATGGCTCGTGAGTCGCGCGATTGCATTTGTCCTCCCCACCTCCCCACCTGCGTCTGCGGTCACCGCGCGGGTTTGCGCGTCGTCTCACGTCGGCCGTTGATGGCGGCTGCCGCCGAGACGATGCGCAACCCGCGCGCCCGCAGCGCCAGGCTCCGCGTCGCCGAGAAGCTCGCGTCGTGATCGCGTCGCAGGCGGTCCGGCTTGTTTCGACGTCCGTTGAATGGGGTCCGTCCGCGGCGGGCAAAGCCCGCCGCTCCCGACGCGCTGGCTCGGCCGTCCCGGTGCGGCGTGAAGCTGTTCGGCGCGCGGTCACTGCGGCCTCGTGGGACCTCCGGATCTTCGGTCTCGCCATCGCCGCGATCGTCTTCTGCTTCGGGCTGGCCCTGGTGTACGTGTCGCAGACGACGGCCCTCTCGGTCGCGGGCTACGACGTCCAGAAGCTCGCAGCCCAGCGCGACGAGCTCCGTAGGCAGAACGCGCTGCTCGAGGTCCAGAGCGCTCGACTCGACTCGCCGGCGCGCATCGCCGTCGACGCTCAGCGTCTCGGGATGGTCCACGCCCGCTACGTGCCGGTGATCCCCGCACAGCAACCGCTCATCGCGAAGCGCTAGCCGACCCCGCGCGCGAGGAGGAAGGGTGCAGACGGTTCGACCCCGGCGTCTCCGCCTGCTGTTCGCCCTGTTTGCCGTCGCGTCGCTCGTGCTGGCCGGGCGGCTCGCGTACTGGCAGACCTTCGGCCGTGCGGAGCTGCTCGCGCGCGCGACGGACCAGGTGCGCAGCGATCTCGTGGTGGCCGCGCATCGGGGAGTGATCCGCGACCGCAGTGGCGCGATCCTCGCGACGACCGTCGAGCTGCGCTCGCTGTACGCCCTGCCATCGCGGATCCCGCCTGCCGACCGCCCGCGCGTCGCGCAGGAGCTCGGGATCCTCCTGGGCCGCGATGCGGCGCCGATCCTGGCCTCGCTCGAGTCCCGCGCCGAGTGGCTGTACGTGCAGCGCTGGCTGCCCGAGGACACCGCGAACGCGATCGCGGCGCTGCGCGAAGGTGGGCTCGGCTTCCAGAACGAGCCCAAACGCCTCTATCCGAACGATGCGATCGGCGCCGCCGTGCTCGGCTTCGTGAACGACAACGGCGACGGCGTCAACGGCATCGAGGGCTACTACGACGCCGTGCTGCGGGGCACCGACGGGCGGCTCGTCGTCGAACGCGATCCAGCGAACCGCGATCTCGCGGTCGGTCTCCGCGAGGCGATCGCGCCGCGGAACGGGGCCGACCTCACGCTGACGATCGACCTCGTCGCGCAGACCGCCGCGGAGCGCGAGCTCGGCGCGGCGATGAAGAAGGAGCACGCCGCAAGCGGGTCCGTCCTCGTCGTAGACCCGGCCGACGGGTCGATCCGCGCGCTGGCATCGGCGCCGACGTATGACCCGGCCGCTGTGCGGATCGCCGATCCCGAAGCGCTCCGCGATCGCGCGATCGCGTGGCCCTACGAGCCGGGATCGACGATGAAGGCGATGACCATCGCCGCGGCGCTGAACGAGCACCTCGTGCGGCCCACCGATTCGTACAACGACGTCGGCTACACGATCGTCGGAGGACGCCGCCTCAACAACGCGCTCGGCAAGGCCTATGGCCCGACGACGGTGACCCAGATCCTCGAGCGTTCGCTGAATGCCGGCGCGGCGTGGGTCGGCCAGAAGCTCGGGGCCCAGCGGCTCTCCGACTATTTCCAGCGGTTCGGCTTCGGCAGGCCGACCGGGATCGACCTTGCGGGCGAGGTGAGCGGCACGCTGCGGCCGCTGGCTGAGTGGTACCCGGTGGACGTCGGCACGGCGTCATTCGGACAGGGCGTGAGCGTCTCCCCGCTGCAGCTCGCGATGGCCTACGCGGCGATCGCGAACGGCGGAACGCTGTACCGACCCTACGTGGTGGCGAGCCGGCGCGATGCGGATGGGGAGCACCGCACCGCGCCGGTCGCCGTCAGCACCGTCGTGACGACAGATACGGCGGCGACGCTGCGCTCGATGCTGCTGTCGACGGTCGACAACGGCATCGCCCACAACGCGACCCTCGCCGGGTTCAGCGTCGCGGGCAAGACCGGCACATCACAGATCGCGGGCCCGGACGGCAGCTACGTGGACGATCTCTACGTGAGCTCGTTCGCGGGCTTCTTCCCGGCCGACGATCCGAAGTACGTGGTGCTCGTCGTCCTCGAGAAGCCCGATTCACGCTTGCTTGGCACCCTGACCGCCACCGACGTATTCAAGGGCGTAGCCCAGGACATCCTCCGCTACGCGCGCATCCAACCGGACCGCAGGCCCTAGCCGTCGTCGGAGCCGTAGCATCGACGGCGTTGTTCACCCTCGAACGACTCCTTGCCGCGACCGGCGGACGGATCGTGCGCGGCAGCGCGGATCCCGTGCTGCGCTTCACCGGCGGCGCGTACGACTCCCGTCTGATCGAGGGCGGTGAGTGCTTCTTCGCGCTCCACGATCAGCGGGACGGACATGATTTCGTGGCCGACGCCATCGGTCGCGGTGCCGCCGCCGCGGTCGTCGAGCGTCCCGTCCCGGCCCCCGACGGCGCAGTGCTCATCCAAGTCGAGAGTGCGCAGGGGGCCCTCCGAAATGTCGCCGAGGCCGTGCGCGACGCGAACCCGATCCCGGCCGTCGCGATCACCGGCAGCGTCGGAAAGACGACGACGAAAGAGGCGACCGCCGCGGCGCTCGGGGCCCGGTACCGCGTCCTGCGCACGCTCGCCTCGCACAACAACGAGATCGGGGTTCCGCTCACGTTCCTGCGCCAGGAGCCGGGCCACGAGGTCGCCGTGATCGAGCTCGGCTTCTACGTTCCCGGCGAGATCGCCGACCTCTCGCGGCTCGTCCGCCAGCGCATCGGGATCGTCACCACGATCCCCGAGATCCCGGTGCACTTCGCGCGCACGCCGAACGTCGACGCGATCGTGGCCGGCAAGGCCGAGCTGGTCGAAGCACTGCCCGCGGACGGGGTCGCGTTGCTCAACGCGGACGACCCCCGCGTGCGGGGGATGAGCGCGCGCACGCGGGCGCGCGTCGTGCTGTATGGCGAGTCGCCCGATGCCGAGATCCGCGCGACCGATATTCGCGATCTGGGCCTCGACGGGCTGCAGTTCACCGTCCACGCGGGTGGCGAGCGCGTGGAGGCGCGGCTGCCGCTCCCCGGCCGCCATCTGCTCGGGTCGGCGCTCGCCGCGCTTGGCGCAGCGGTGATCCTCGACGTCCCGCTCGATGAGGCCGCCGTCGGTCTCGAGACCCTCGAGCGGCCTGCGCACCGGATGAGCGTGCGGCGCGCGGCCGATCTGGTCGTCATCGATGATTCGTACAACTCGAGCCCGGCGGCCGTCCACGCCGCGCTCGCGGTGCTCCGCGGCGTGCGGGGGCGCCGCATCGCGGTGCTCGGGGACATGCAGGAGCTCGGCAGTCTGTCGATCGGCGCGCATGAGGCCGTCGGCGCCGATGTCGCGAAGAGCGCTGACGCGCTGGTGGCCGTCGGTGAGCTCGCCGCCACCATCGCCGCGTCCGCCGAGCGCAACGGGCTGCGCGAGGTCCATCGCGCCGCGGACGGCGGTGAGGCGCTGGTCCGCCTGCGGCAGCTCTTGAAGCCTGGCGACACCGTGCTGGTCAAGGCCTCGCGCGGCCTCGCTCTCGACAAGCTCGCCGACGAGCTCGTCCGCACGGAGGCGCGGACCTAATGGCGGTCCTGGCGCTCGGCGTCCTCCTTGGCGCCTTTCTCCTCGGACTCGTCCTCGGCAGCCCGTACATCAATCTCATGCGGAAGCTGCGGATGGGGAAGCAGATCAGGCGCGAAGGACCGCAGTCGCACTACGCGAAGCAGGGCACCCCGACCCTCGGTGGCGTCCTGTTCATCGCGGTGACGGTCGCGCTGTGGCTGTTCGTGCTCGCGGTGCTGCAGGACCCGCAGCGCGGCGACTTCATCGCACAGACGATCGTGCCCATCGGCGCCTTCGTCGCCGTGGGCATCCTGGGAGCGATCGACGACTACGTGAACGTCGTCTACGGATTCGGCATCCGCGGGCGGCACAAGCTCGTCTGGCAGCTCGTCGTCGCCGTCGTCGCTGCCATCTACATCCAGCGGCACTTCGGGATCACCGGCGTGTTCGTGCCGCTGGTCGGCGCGGTGGAGATCGGCGCGCCGCTGTTCGTCGCGATCGCGATCATCGCGATCATCGCGACGTCGAACGGGGTGAATCTCACCGACGGCCTTGACGGCCTGGCCGGGGGGACGTCGGTGTTCGCGTTCCTGTCATTCGCGTTCATCGCCGCGGCCCGCGGGTTCCCGTGGCTGGTCGTCATCTGCGCCGCGATCGTCGGCGCGGTGCTGGCGTTCCTCTGGTTCAACGCGCATCCGGCCGAATACATCATGGGCGACGCCGGCGCGCTCGCGCTCGGCGCGACGCTCGCCACCATCGCGCTCACGACGGGATTCATCCTGTTGCTGCCCATCGCCGGCCTGATCTTCATGGCCGAGACCGTCTCCGTGATCCTTCAGGTCGGCAGCTTCAAGCTGCGTGGAAAGCGCATCTTCCGGATGGCGCCGTTCCACATCCATTTCGAGCTGCTCGGCTGGCCCGAGGAGAAGGTCACGATCCGGTTCTGGCTCGTCGGAGCCGTCGCCGGGATCGCCGCCGCGATCCTCGCATTCGCGACGCCGCTGACATGACCCTGCTCGAGGACACCTGGGTCGAGCGCGACGGGATCCTCTGGTCACCGGCCCTCGGCCGGCTCGGCCTCACCGCGGGCTTCACCACACGCGGGCTCGGCAGCATGGCCGGCGGGGTCTTCGCGCTCGAGGAGCAGGAGCGGAATCGCGACGCGCTCGCGAAGCGGCTGGGTTTCGACCGCGTCGTCCGACTCAAGCAGGTCCACGGTGACGTTGTCGTGCGCGCCGACGACATCGGAACACCGTGGCCGGAGGCCGACGCGATGTGGACGGCCACGCCCGGCCTCCTCCTCGGCGTGGCCGCCGCCGACTGCGTCCCGATCCTCGTCGCCGATCCCGACGGCCCGATCGGCGCGGCCCACGCCGGCTGGGAGGGCACCAGCCGGAGGATCGCCGTGCGGCTGGTCGAGACGCTCGTGCGAAACGGCGCCGATCCGGCGCGCCTGGTCGCGGCCATCGGCCCGTCGATCGGACCGTGCTGCTACGTCATCGACGGGCCCCGCGCGGGCATCATCCGCGACCGGCTCGGTGCCGACAGCGGCGACGTCCTCTTCGCCGGGCCGGACGGGCGTCCGGTGTTCGACCTCTGGTCCGCGAACGCGCAGCAGCTCGAGCAGGTCGGGGTGCGGACGATCGAGCGCTGCGACGTGTGCACCCAGAGCGGCGGCGCGGACATCTGGAGCTATCGCGGCGACAAGGGCCAGGGCGGCACCGGCCTCGGGATCATCGG
>DATCPY010000042.1:0-28053 GCA_036569845.1 Candidatus Limnocylindria bacterium
CGGAGCTCTAGCCGATGACCGATCGAGGGGCGACCACGATGGTTCTGATTGCGCTGGTGGCTGACACCGGCCAGAACTTGATCCTCACACCGAAGACCCTAAGCCGGGCAATGACTACCTGAGCGTTACCCGGCCGCGAAGCGGTTCATCCGACTAGCGCAACGATTTCACGAGCACGGCGAGATCAGTCGCGCGAACTGAGTGAGTCCTGGGTATTCGCCAGGGGCGAGCGTGGATTCCTGCACACCGAGCATCACGCCGTTCTTCTTCACTTGCATGGTGCCGAGACCGATCGCGCACCCGGTCCAGCCCTGCTGGGTCAAAGAAGGCCCGAGCGTCCCACGCGCGTCGTGGTTCGCCTGCGCGCCGCAATCCACTGCCCACCTCGTGTAGTCGGTGCCGACGACGGGTGGCTCCACGAAGGCACACGTCTGTGGAAGGACGAAGCCCGTGGGAGCAGGCCGCGTCGCTGTCGCCGGGAACGTGCCCTCAGCGACGAAGCCCGGCATTTGTGGTCCGATGAGGCCGTCGAAGATCGGGAACGGCACACCGGCCCCGAGCAAGAGGCACACGTAGCCCCCGGGGATCACTGCGTCGATCGGCGCGTTCCCAGTCGAGGCAATCTTCAAGGGCGACCGTCCCGGTGAATTCAGCAGGAATGTTGCGTTAGCCGTGGAGGTCCTAGCGACGCGGTCGCTCGCAGTCCCGCACACGGCAGCGAAGGTTGTCGGTACGGAGAAAGTTGCAGCAGCGGTGTTCGCGGCGGTCGGCTCCACGGTTCGGATCGGACTGACCGCTGGATCATTCGAACCTGGGAACCGCGCTGGCGCACAACTGGTCGCGGCGATGGCGAGGGCGGTCGCCGCCGCGACACGTTTCAGAGTGCTCGTCAGATTCATCGAAGTCCGCCTCGCCGGAGCGCTAGTCATGGCGGGCTCCCGCCGATGTTCGGCGGTGGGGTCGCTTGTGTGCAGTTGGCACCACTCAGTGGCCGCTGGTCGAGCCACCCGTTGAAGCCGGAAGTGTTCACGGCATCGATGACCGCGAGTTGGCGCCCGTTCTTCCGCCACACCTTCGTTCCGCACGTCACCCAGCCCTGCGCAGCCAACGATGGCTGCAGGTAGTTCGAGGGCAGGCCTTCGGGGCACGAAATCTTCCACGTCGTCGCGCCTCCATCGACGCTGCCGCCGTTGACATACTGACACTCGGTTGGTAGTGCGTAACCCTGGGGCCGAGCCGGGGCAACTACGCTCGGCGTCGGCGTGGTGGAGCGGGCCAGACGCCAGCGGATTGGCAAGTCCGGCAGCGTCTCCGACTGAGCGAGTTGACCGCCAAGGCACACGTCTCAGGAGCACGGAGACCGAACACTGTGGACCCGGCTGGATTCGAACCAGCGACCCCTCGGATGTGAACCGAGTGCTCTAACCGCTGAGCCACGGGTCCGTCGCGTGGAGGTGTCAGTTTAGGACGGTCCGTCCCTCGAATGGGGGAAGTCGCGACGGCATCACCCGTTGGCGTGAGGCCGCCGCTCACAGGCCCCGGCACCCTTCGCTCTCGACCTACTCAGGGGAGGGCACGTGGCCACGGCGATCGGACGCATCCATGGGCAGCATCGGGGGCCGCATCGGCGTACCGCCGAGCCGTGCCCGCTTTGCCTCGCGGCGGCGCAGCCGCACGCGCGCGCTCCGCGCGACACCCGCTTCCGGCCCCTCGTCGACGCCCTTCTACCGTGGCTCCTCGCCTTCGGGTTCGTCGTTCCCCTCACCATCGCGCTCGAAGGCGCTGGCCGCCTGTTCAGCGCCGGCGCCGCGTGCGGCGTGCTCGTGGGCGCGGCGTTCGCGTGGCAGCTCCACCGCAGGGATCGGGCGACCGGTCTCGCCGCGACCGCGCGGGTGCGCGCCGAGATCAGCGCCGAGTCGGACGCTCGCGCGAACGCGGTGCTCATGCAATTCGAATGGGCCGTCAATGACATCGCGACCCTGCGGACCAAGCTCGAGAAGGCCGAGCGCGAGGCGCGCGAGCATGCCCAACATGCGTTCGCGGCCGAGCGTGATGTCCGCCGGCTCGAGCGCAACCTGCGGCTTCGCGATCGGCGCACCGCGGTCCAGGCCGTGAAAGAAGTCGCCGCGCCCAAGCTGCTGCCGGACGCCGACAGCATCCCGCTGCGCGTCGAGCTGAACGACACCGGGCCGCTCCCGTGGCTCGAGCTCACGGCCGACGACCCCGACAACCTTCCGTCGCGCGTGCGGGTCTTCGAGCGCGATGGCAACGTGATCTGTGTCAGCGATCCGGCGGTGCATGCCGCTTCGTATGACGGCATCGTGCACCACGCGTCGCTGAAGCTACCGCTCCCACCGGACCTCGCGAGCGCCTTCCGCCGGGCCGACCTCGACGATTACCGGTTCGAGGCCTTGGTCGCGCATCGCTGGATCGGCGTGCGGCTGGTCAGGGGTGCGGCGCTGATCCACCGCGACAAGCGCGGCCGGGTGTATCGCCAGGCCTGAGCCTCACGATCGCGCGGGGCTAGGGCAGGAGCGCGTTGACCGCGATGTCGCTCAGGATGAGCAGGGCCACCATCACGGCAACCACCACACCGATGCGCCGGAAGTCCCTCGTCACGTAGGTCCGCTCCTCGATCGCCTCGCGCTCGAGGATCGGCGATGGCTCGCCGACCGCTCGCGGAACGCCGGGCCTGACCGAGGAGCCGGCGCGCTTCGAGCCGGCGTACGAGCGGCGCGGCGTCGCGGCTGGGCTGACCGGACGATCGTGGGCCGCGGGACGCGCGCTCGCAGATGCGGCGCGGCGCTCGCGTGTGGTCCGTCGCTGTCGCTTCGCCATGGGAAGCCAAGGATACGGGAACGGCTACCGTAATCGCCGCATGACGCTCGATCCGTCCGCGCTGTCCATGGCCGTCGTCGTGCTTGCGCTCGCGGTCGCCGGCCTGGCTGCCTGGCTGGCGATGCTGCAGCGGTCCGAGGCCCGCCTCCGCAGCCGGCTGCGGAGGATCCTCAGCGACAACGGCAACGCCGGGCTGGACGAGGTCCTCGACGGCCAGGCCAAGCGGATCGAGCAGCTCGGGAGCACGGTCGACGCGCTGAATACCCTCGAGCGTCAGCTCGAGGCGTCCTCGCGGCTCGCGCTCCAGAAGGTCGGCATCGTGCGATTCAACCCGTTCCAGGACAGTGGCGGCGACCAGTCATTTGCTATCGCGCTGCTCGATCAGGGAGGAACGGGCGTCGTCTTTTCGAGCCTGCACGGACGCGCCGAAACGCGCATCTTCGCGAAGCAGGTCGCGAATGGCCGGTCCACGCACTCGCTGTCCGACGAAGAGCAGCAGGCCATCCGTGTGGCATTGCAGTGACCGCCGAAGGCGCGGCGAACGTGATCGCGATCCTGAACCCGGAGGCCGGACACGGGAAGGGCCGCAAGCTCGCCACGACGCTGGCGCAGACATTCCGCGACGCGGGCATGCGTATCGAGGTCCTGGTCACCCCGGCGCCCGCCGAGGCGGCGCGGCTCGCGGCGGAGGCGGCGGACGACGGCTACGCGACGGTCATCGCCGCAGGCGGTGATGGCACCGCGAACGAGATCGCGAACGGGCTCGTCGGCACGACGACCGCGCTCGCGCTTTACCCGCTCGGGACAGGGAACGATCTCGCGCGAAGCCTCGGCTACCCGAAACGACTGCGCGAGGTCCCTGCGTTCCTCGCAAAAGCCCGCCGCCGGGTCATCGATGTGGGCGAGCTCAACGGGCGCGTGTTCGTGAATGCGGCCGGCGTGGGCATCGACGGCGTGGTCGCCGAAGGCGTGAAGGGCAGCTCGCGGTATCTCGGCTCGGCGGTCGGCTACTTCGCCGGCTCGCTCGGCGCGATCGCGATGTACAGGCCCATCCCGATGCGCATCACGATCGATGGCGAGCTGCGCGAGGGCCGGCACCTGATCGTCGTCGCGTCGAATGGCCGCTACTTCGGCGGTGGCATGCAGCCGGCGCCGAAGTCTGAGCTCGACGACGGCTGGCTCGACCTGACCATCGCGACCGACCTCGGTAAGCTCGCGACGCTCGGCGCGCTCGCCCGGCTCTATCGCGGCACGCACCATAACGGAACGACCATCCAAGCCATCCGCGCGCGGACCGTCGACATCGCGCTCGACCGTCGCGTCGCGGTGGAGATCGACGGCGAGGTCATCCATGTCAGCGAGGTCGCGATCAAGATCCGGCCAGGCGCGCTCGCGGTGCTGACCGCATGAGCGACCCGCGACGCCGGGTCCCGTCCGTGGATGCCGTGCTGCGCGCCGCGCCGGCCGACCCGGCCGAACGGAAGCGGCTGGTGCCCGCGGTGCGCGAGCTGCTCGCCGATGCGCGATCGGCCGGGGCGGAGATCCAGGACGCGGCTGCGTACGCCAAGCTCGCCCGTGATCGCATC
This sequence comes from Candidatus Limnocylindria bacterium, assembly GCA_036569845.1. Classification (GTDB taxonomy): domain Bacteria; phylum Chloroflexota; class Limnocylindria; order P2-11E; family P2-11E; genus UBA4735. Next base: position 4,425 of record DATCPY010000042.1, read on the forward strand.
GCGAAGCGGGACGCCCCGACCCTGCGCCCGGTCATCAACGCGACCGGCGTCGTGCTGCACACGAATCTGGGGCGCGCTCCGCTCTCGGCGGCCGCGCTCGCCGCGATCCGCGATGCGAGCGGCACGGTGAGCGTGGAGTACGACCTCGAGCGCGGTGCGCGCGGCGAGCGCCACGGCCACGCGGCGGGCCTGCTCGCGGAGGTCAGCGGGGCCGAGGATGCCGTCGTCGTGAACAACGGCGCGGCCGCCGTCCTATTGGCCCTGGCCGCTCTCGCCGGGAAGCGTGAGGTGATCGTGGCCCGCGGCGAGCTCGTCGAGATCGGCGGTGGCTTTCGGATCCCGGACGTCCTGACGCGCTCCGGCGCGAAGCTCGTCGAGGTCGGGACGACCAACCGGACCTACGTGCGCGACTATGCGAACGCCATCAGCGAGCGGACCGGCGCGATCCTGCGGGTCCACGCGAGCAACTTCGCGCTGCGTGGCTTCGTCGCGAAAGCCGCGTCGCCCGACCTCGCGAAGCTCGCGCGCGAGCGCGGCGTCGCGTTCATCCACGATCTTGGCAGCGGCACGCTTCTGGACACGGCGCGGTACGGCCTGGGACGGGAGGAGACCGTCCAGGAGGCGGTGCGCGACGGCGCGGACGTGGTCACGTTCAGCGGCGACAAGCTGCTCGGTGGCCCGCAGGCCGGCATCGCGGCCGGCCGGTCGGACGGGATCGCGAAGCTTCGGTCGCATCCACTCATGCGCGCGCTCCGGCCGGACAAGCTCACTATCGCCGCGCTCGTCGCGACGGTCGCCGCGTACCGCGACGGCACGGCCGTCCTGACCCTCCCGGTGTGGCGGCTCATCGCCGAGACGCCGGCGAAGCTCGCGCGCCGCGCGAGGGCGATCAGCGCGCGGCTCGAAGCCGCGGGGATCGTCGCGGCGGTCATCGAGACCACCTCGACGGTCGGTGGCGGGTCGCTGCCCGAAGAGACGCAGCCGTCGCGCGGCGTCGCGCTGTCAGCGACCTCGGCCGCGAAGGCGGTGGGGGCGCTGCGGCACGCCGATCCGCCGGTCATCGCGCGGATCATCGACGACCGCGTGGTGCTGGATCTGCGGAGCGTGCTGCCGGAGCAGGATGATCTGCTGGCTCGCGCCGTGATCGGCGCTCTGTCACGCGACCAGACGTAAGGATGGAGTGATCAGATGGAGCTGCGCACCATCGCGACCGACGGCGCGCCGAAGGCCATCGGCCCGTACAGCCAGGCCATCGCGGCGGGCGAGCTCATCTTCTGCGCCGGCCAGGTCGCGCTCGATCCCGCGACCGGCGACAGCGTGAGCGGCGACGTGCGGGCGCAGACCGAGCGGGTCCTCGACAACCTGACCGCGGTCCTCGCGGCGGCCGGCTCGGACCTCGGTCACGTCGTCAAGACCACCGTGTACCTCACCGACTTCAACGACTTCGCGGCGATGAACGAGGTCTACGCCAAGCGCTTCGGCGATCATCGCCCCGCGCGCGCGACCGTCGGCGTGTCCGCGCTGCCCAAGGGCCTGCGCGTGGAGATCGAGTGCGTCGCGATCCGCGCGAGGTAGAGGAGCGCAGCCCGCTCCCGCTGCGGGCCACGGCCATCGTCCTCGCGATGTGGATCACCGGCCTCGTGCTCCTGGCGTTCGTCATCGTGCCGCTCGTGTTCGCGACCTGCGTGGGGCCCACGCCCGGCGTGCAATGACGGCCGGCGCGCCGATCCGCGTCGTCGGGACCGCGGGCCACGTCGATCACGGCAAGTCGACGCTCATCCGCGCGCTGACGGGCATCGACCCCGACCGCCTGCGCGAGGAGCGCGAGCGCGGGATGACGATCGACCTGGGCTTCGCGTGGCTCACGCTGCCGGGCGGGGCGGATGTTGGCATCGTCGACGTGCCCGGCCATCAGGACTTCATCCGCAACATGCTCGCGGGCGTCGGCGGCATCGACGCGGTCGTGCTCGTCATCGCCGCGGACGAGGGCGTGATGCCGCAGACGCGCGAGCACCTGGCGATCCTGGAGCTTCTCGGCATCACGCGCGGCGTCGTCGCGCTCAGCAAGCGCGACCTCGTCGATGACGAGTGGGCCGCGCTCGTCCATGCCGAGGTGCGGACGGCGCTCGCGCGGACGCCACTCGCCGACGCACCCATCGTCGAGCTCTCCGCGACGACCCGGCGCGGCCTCGACGAGCTCCTCGCCGCGTTGGAGTCCGTGCTCGGCGCAGCGCCGGCGCGACGCGATCTGGCCCGGCCGCGGCTCCCGATCGATCGGGCGTTCACGATGACCGGCTTCGGCACGGTGGTGACCGGCACCCTTGTGGATGGATCGCTGCGCGTGGGTGACGAGATCGAGCTCGTGCCGGGTGCGCTCCGCGGCCGGATCCGCGGCCTCCAGACGCATCGCCAGGCGATCGCTATCGCGCAGCCCGGCTCGCGCGTCGCCGCGAACCTCAGCGGGGTCGAGAAGGAGGCCGTCGCGCGCGGCATGGTGCTCACGCATCCCGGGGCACAGGTGCCGACGTCGTCGATCGGTGTGCGGCTTTCGCTGCTGCGCGAGGTGAGCGGCCCGCTCGCGCACGACGACACCGTGCGCGTCCACGTCGGGACCGCGGAGGCCATCGCGCGCGTTGCGGTCCTCGAAGGCAGTGCGATCGAGCCCGGCGACAGCGGGTGGGTGCAGCTGCGCCTCGCGACGCCGTTGGCCGTGTCGGTCGGTGACCGCGTCGTCGTGCGACGACCGTCGCCGTCGGAGACGCTCGGCGGCGGCTCGGTCGCCGATACCAGCGGCGAGCGGGCGCGCACGCGCGCCGAGGCGGTCGCGTCGCTCGAACGGCGGACCGCGCCGTCGCCTGCTGACCGACTGCTCGCGTCGTTCGACATCCCGCGCACGCCGGCGGAGGCCGCGGAGCGCAGCGGTCTCGACGCCGCGGCGTGCGAAGAGGCATACGCCGCGCTCGTCGACAGCGGGCGGGCCGTCGCGCTGGCGGACGCGGCGGTGGCCCGGGAGACGTTCGAGGCGCTCGCAACGCGGGTCGAGCGGACCATCGCGATGACCCACCGCAAGACGCCGCTCCGCGCGGGCGCCTCCCGCGAGGAGGTCCGCAGCGCGATCGACCTCGCGCCGAAGCGCTACGCGGCGCTCGTCGCGCGCCTCGTCGCGGACGGACGCGTCGCCGAGCGCGGGAGCTCGCTCGCGATGCCATCACATCGGCCGTCGCTGACCGAGGAGCAGGACGCGAGCTGGGGGCGGGCCCGGGTTGCGCTCGGGCGCGAGCCGCTTCAGCCACCGAGTGCGGGGACCCTGGAACAGGAATTCGGCGTTTCGCGAGAGATGCTGATGGCGCTCGCGGAGCGTGGCGACCTTGTGCGGGTCGGCAGCGACGGCGTGTTCTTGCCGGATGCGGTGCAGCGCTTCGGTGATCTGATCATCGATGCGCTGGGCGATGGGCCCATCACCGTCGCGAAGGCGCGCGATCTCACCGGATCGAGCCGGAAGCACGTCCTTCCGTTGCTACAATTCCTCGACGATCACGGTCTCACGCGACGCGTGGGCGACGATCGGATCCTCATCGACGATCCAGCGACCAGCCACGAGCAGCTTCGCCGCGCGATCGAGCGCGGCCCCACGCGCAAAGGGGAGAGGGAATGAAGTTCCGCGCCGTTCGCCCGGCTGACGCCGCCCAGGCCGACGTCACCATCGTGCCGCTGTTCGACGACAAGCAGGCTCCGAAGTCGCTCGCCCGCGGAAAGCGCGCGATCGTTGACCGGCTGGCCGGCGAGCGGGGCGCGGCCACGCTCTACAACGTCTTCACCCACGTCGGCGGCGGCAAAGAAGGCCGGGTCGTGGTCGTCGGCGCGGGCAAGCGCGCCGAGTACGACGCCGAGCGCGCGCGCAACATCGCGAGCGCCGGCATCAAGTCCCTGTGGAAGACCGATGCGAAGAGTGCCGCGATCTACATCGACGCCACCGGGATCGGCGAGCCGCGCGCCGCGCAGGCCGCCGTCGAGGGAGCCACCTTCGCGATGTGGCGGCCCGAGGCCCATCGGAGCAAGCCCGAGGATCGCCGGCTGCCGCCCCTCGCGACCGTGACGATCGTCGTCGAGGGGAACGTCCGCGACGCGCTCCGTCGCGGCGACGCGGTCGGCCAGGCGGTGAATACCGCGCGTCGGATGGCGAACGAGCCGGCGAACAAGATGACCCCGACGATCGTGGCGCAGGAGGCTCGCGCGCTCGCGAAGGCGGCCGGCGTTGAGCTCGAGGTGCTCGACCGCAAGAAGTGCGAGACCCTCGGGATGTTCAGCTACCTGTCGGTCGCGCAGGGCAGCCACCAGCCGCCGCAGTTCATCGTGCTTCGCTACCGCGGTCGGGGCGGCACGGGCTACGACCTGGGGATGGTCGGGAAGGGCATCACCTTCGACTCCGGCGGCATCTCGATCAAGCCCGCCGCGGGCATGTACACGATGAAGGCCGACATGACCGGCGCGGCGTCGGTCATCGCCGCGATGGGGGCGATCGGCGCGCTGAAGCCGAAGGTGAACGTCATCGCCGTCGCGCCGTGCACCGAGAACCTGCCCGGCGGCGGCGCGACGAAACCGGGCGACGTGTTCACGAGCATGAGCGGCAAGACGGTCGAGGTGATCAACACCGACGCTGAGGGCCGGCTCGTTCTGGTCGACGGCATCACCTACGTGCAGCGCGAGGGTGCGACCCGCGTCGTCGACGTCGCGACACTCACGGGCGGGATCGTCACCGCCCTGGGCAGCCACTTCAGCGGCCTGTTCGGGAAGCCCGCGGCGTTCGTCGAGGAGGTCCGCCGCGTCGGCGCCGAGGCGGGGGACCGACTCTGGCCGATGCCCCTCACCGACGAGTACCGCAACGAGATCAAGGGCGAAATCGCCGACCTCACCAACAGCGCCGGACCGGACGGAAGCCCGATCAAGGCCGCCGCGTTCCTCGACGCCGCCGTCGAGCAGGGCACCGAGTGGGCGCACCTCGACATCGCGGGCACCTTCTGGAGCGACAAGGACCGCACCCACGCCCCGAAGGGCCCGCAGGGGCCGTCGGTCCGGACGCTCGTCGCGCTCGCGGAGCGCTACGCCCGAACGTAGGCCCGCGACTAGCATAGAACGGATGAGCGAATCCGTTCTGGTCGTCGGCGCAGGGCTCGCCGGGTCAGAGGCGGCCTGGCAGCTCGCGCGCCGCGGGATCGCCGTCGAGCTTCTCGAGATGCGGCCGCACAAGACCACACCCGCGCACCGGACCGCCCGCGCAGCCGAGCTCGTGTGCACGAATTCGTTCAAGTCGGACGCGCCCGAGGTCGCCGCCGGTCTCCTCAAGGAGGAGCTGCGGCAGCTTGGATCGCTGGTCCTGCGCTCCGCCGACGCGGCCCGCGTGCCCTCGGGTCAGGACCTCAGCGTCGACCGCGATGCGTTCGCGTCGGCGGTCGAGGCCGGTCTTGCTGGGGTCGGTGTCCGGCGGATCGCCGGCGAGCTGACCGCCATCGATCCAGCGCGGACGACGATCATCGCGACCGGCCCGCTCACGTCGCCGGATCTTGCCGCGGTCCTCGAGCGGCTCACCGGAGAGGATCACCTCCACTTCTTCGACGCCGCGGCCCCGATCGTGGTGGGGGAGTCGATCGACCGGACCCGCATCTTCCAGGCGTCGCGCTACGGCAAGGGCGGCGACGCGTACCTGAACATCCCGCTCGACCGCGGCGAGTACGAGGCGTTCGTTGCGGGGCTTGTCGCCGCGGAGCAGGTGGAGCTCCGCGACTTCGAAAAGACGATGTGGTTCGAGGCCTGCCTGCCGGTCGAGGAGATGGCCCGCCGCGGACCCGAGTCGCTGCGGTTCGGCCCGCTGAAACCGCTTGGCCTGACCGATCCCTCCACCGGCAGACGGCCGTACGCCGTCGTTCAGCTTCGGCCCGACGACGCCGCAAGCGACCTGTACAACCTGGTCGGCTTCCAGACCAACCTCCGTTGGCCCGAGCAGCGTCGGCTGTTCCGCTCGCTGCCGGGGCTCGCGAACGCCGAGTTCGCGCGCCTCGGGGTCATGCACCGCAACACCTACGTGAATTCGCCGGCCCTGCTCGCGCCGAGCCACCGCCTCCGGTCGTCAGCCCGCACGTACCTCGCCGGTCAGCTTGTCGGGGTGGAGGGCTACCTCGAATCGGCGATGAGCGGCCTCGTCGCGTCGCTCAACGTCGCGGCGGCACGTGCCGGCGCCCCGGATGTGGTCTTCCCGGCCGATACCGCGATCGGATCCCTGGTCCGCTACGTCACCACGCCGCAGCGCGAGTTCGCGCCGATGAACGCCACCTGGGGTCTCTTCCCGCCGCTCGACGACACGCTCCGCCGCGCCGACAAGCGGGAACGGGCCCGCAGCCACCTGGCCCGAGCTCGCGGCTCGTTCGCCCGATTCCTCGGCTCGCGACCGGATTTGGTTGCACCGGATTTGGTTGCACAGGATGGGAATGCGGAAGCGGCCGCGGGGGCGCTCGCCGCCGTCCCGTGACCGAGCAGCTCAGCTTCGGGCTGGGCGAGGAGCGCCCGGACATCCTGCGGCTGCTCACGCCCGAGCAGCGCGAGGCCGTCGAGCACGGCAGCGGACCGCTCCTGATCGTCGCCGGCGCAGGCACCGGCAAGACCCACGTCCTCACCGCGCGGATCGTCCAGCTCATCGCCTCCGGCCGCGCCAAGCCCCACGAGATCCTCGCGCTCACGTTCACCGAGAAGGCTGCGGCCACGATGCAGGAGCGGGTGGACCTCTACACGCCGCTCGGTCTGAACGACGCCGCGATCCGGACCTTCCATTCGTTCGGCGACGAGGTGTTCCGCGAGTTCGCCCTCGAGCTCGGCCGAGCCGGGGAGCTCCGGGTCCTCTCGCCGGCCGAGCAGGTGATCTTCGTCCGTGAGCACCTCTACTCAGACCTTCCGCTCAAGCGTTACCGGCCGGCGGGCGATCCGCTTCGCCACGTGCGCGCGCTCCTCGACCTCTTCGGGCGCGCGCGCGATGACGACATCGCGCCGGAGGACTACGTGGCCTTTGCTCGGAAGATGGCCGCCGAGGCGGGCGACGACGCGGCGCGCGATGAAGCCGAGAGCCAGGGCGAGCTCGCCGCGACCTACGCCGCGTACACGGCGTTGAAGGAGCGCGAGGGGGTCATCGACTTCGGTGACCAGATCGCCCTCTCGCTCAGGGTCCTCCGCGACCACCCGGGGGCGGCGCGCCGGCTCGCGGAGCGCTACCGGTACGTGCTGGTAGACGAGTTCCAGGACACCAACGACGCCCAGTTCAAGCTCATCGAACGGCTCGTCGCGCCGCACCGGAACCTCACCGTCGTCGGCGACGACGACCAGTCGATCTTCGCCTGGCGCGGCGCGACGCTATCGAACTTCGATGCCTTCCGGTCGGCCTACCCCGACGCGAAGGTCGTCACGCTCGTCGAGAACCGGCGCTCGGGGCAGGGCCTCCTCGATGCGGCCTACGCGCTGATCAAGAACAACCCCGACCGGCTCGAGGAGCGCCTCGGCATCGACAAGAAGCTCCAGGGTCGCCCGGCGACGGACGCCGTCGAGATCGATCACCTGCAATTCGCGAGCGGGGCGGAGGAAGCCGAGGCCGTGGCCGACCGGATCGCCGAGACCGCGGTCAAGACCGGACGGAAGCTTGGGGACTTCGCCATCCTCGTGCGCAACAACTCGGATGCCATCCGGGTCCTCAACTCGCTCGCGCGGCGTGGCCTACCGGCGCACTTCTCGGGCGGGGGACAGCTCTACGACCGGGAGGAGATCCGGCTCCTGGTGTCGTTCCTGACCGCGGTCGCCTCGCCGTCGGACTCGCCGCACGTGTACTTCCTCGCCACGTCGTCGCTCTACGCGTTCCCGCCTGCGGAGCTCGCGAAGCTGGCCGAGGCCCAGGCCCGCCGGCAGCGCTCCCTGCGGGAGCTGTTCGAGGAGGTCGCCCGCGAGGAGGCCACCGGGTTCAGCGCAGACGCGGTCGCTGCGGCGAAGCGGCTCATCGGCGACCTTGAGCTGTACGCGGCCCGGGCCATCGAGCTCACCACCGCGGAGCTGCTCTTCGACTTCCTGGAGCGGTCGAAGCTCCTCGACCGCTACCGCGATCCGGACTCCGCCCTGGCCGAAGAGCAGGGCCGCAACGTCGCGAAGTTCCTCCGACTCGTCCAGAGCGCCGGCAAGGCCCTGCCCTCCGACCGAGCGTCGTTCGTCGTGCCGCACCTCCAACTGCTGCGGGAGGCGGGGGACGATCCGGCAGCGGCCGATTTCGAGCAGTCCGAGGACGCGGTGAATGTGCTCTCGATCCACAAGGCCAAAGGCCTCGAGTTCGGCATCGTGTATCTCGTCGTCGCGACAGAGGAGCGGCTCCCCGGAAGCCTCCGGCTCCCGGACCTGCGTCTACCTGCCGGCTTGGCGCGGACACCACAGAGCGACCGCGACCGGCACGTCGCCGAGGAGCGCCGGCTGACCTACGTTGCGATGACCCGGGCGAAAGACGCGTTCTTCTTCACCAGTGCGACGGACTACGGGGGCACCCGCGGCCATCGGCCCAGCCGGTTCATCGGCGAGGCCCTTGGACGCAGGCCGGCATCAAAGCCGGTGAAGCTCACGGCAGTCGAGGAGCTCGAGCGGTTCGCTGCGCCTCCAGCGGACGTGGACAGCGCAATACCGCGACTCGGTCCCGACAACATCCTGACCGTCTCCTACACGGAGATCGATGACTACCGTCGCTGTCCGCTGCGCTACCGGTTCGCGCATGTCCTCCGGATCCCGGTGCTCCCGACGCCGCCGATGGTCTACGGCAACGCGCTACACCGTGCGGTGGCTGATTTCCTCCGCCGGAAGCGCGAGGGCGAGCAGCCGACCCTCGCGCAGCTCGAGGCGACGTTCCGATCGTCGTGGGTGGGTGGGGGATTCATCTCGCCAGATCACGAGAGCGAGCGCTTCGAAGCTGGCCTCGCCGCGCTGCGGCGGTTCTTCGAGGACGAAGCGGGGATGCCCGCTCCGGATCTCGTCGAGCAGCGGTTCTCGTTCATGCTCGGCAACGACCGGGTCGTTGGGCAGTGGGATCGTGTCGACAAGACCGCGGACGGCGTGACGGTCAGCGACTACAAGAGCAGCGTGCTCGATGGCGAGGAGGACACTCCCCAGCGCCGAGCCGCCAAGAACATGCAGCTTCCGGTCTACGCCCTCGCCTACCAGAAGACGTTCGGCGAGCTGCCCGCGAAGACCGCGCTGATCTTCCTCGAGTCAGGCCAGCGGGGCGAGATCACCCCGACCCCGGACGCGATGGGCGCGATCGGCGCGGTCATCACCTCGACCGCGGCGAAGATCCGGGCCCGCCAGTTCGCCGCCGACCCGGAACGACCGGAGGCCCGGACGTGCAGCCAGTGTCCGTACAACGCCATATGCACCGAGAGTTGGATGGCGCGCCAGGCACGAGCAGGCACCAGTTGATCGCCGCTGGGACCACGGCTGGGTGTATTTGCGAAAAGACGCGCTCCCAAGAATGGTAGCGGGCGACGGCGACGCATCCGACTATTCCCAAGAGCGTTGCTGGTGGTGCGGGACGGCCTTCTCGCCGAGGGGCAGGAAGGTGTACTGCTCTGACTCTTGCCGACGCGCCGCCTGGTGGGTGTTGAACCCCAATGCGCTGCGCGAGTCGTCAGCTCGATTCAGGGAAAGGCATCCGGAGAGAGCGAGGGAGATCGCCCGGCTCGCGTACGAGCGTCACCGGGAGAAGCGCCTAGCCCTGGCGGCGCGCTGGGCGGAAGCCAACCCCCAGCGGAAGGCGGCAGCAGAGCAGCGCCGCCGGGCAGCCAAGCGCGGCACTGGCGGCGACGGAGTTGAGGCGGTCGCCTGGCTCGCCCTGATCGCCGCCGCAGGCGGCCGGTGCACCTACTGCGGCGAGATTCGGCGACTGACGATGGATCACCGAATTCCGCTTAGCCGCGGAGGACGGCACGAGATCGCGAACATCATCCCGGCCTGTAAGCCATGCAACAGCCGGAAGAACACGCGGACCGAGGACGAGTATCGAGCGTTCCTACTAGATGAACGCCAGCGCGGGATTAGTGAGAGTGAAGCGCTATACGGCATCCCCCAGGGCGATCGCCGAGACATCAATGTCTCGGATCGTGACATGCCTGTTTCGTCTGATGACCACGCCGCCTAGCGTCCGGCCGACACCGGGCGTACGTAGCGCACCAAGACGAACAGCGCAATGAGGATCGCCCCGGCCAGCAGCACGAACACTCCCCGATAGCTGAAGCGCGGCAGGAAGACCTCGGCGGCGACGACCACCGAGGCCGGGATGGCCACGGATTCCGCGGCGGCCTTCAGGCCGGCGAACACGCCGGTCTTCTCGGGCGGGACGAGCGAGGCGAGCAACGGCCAGCCGGCCGCGGTCGCGGCGCCGTTGCCGACGCCGGCAAGCATGACGACCGCGACGGTCTCCGGCAGGTGACGGATCAAGATCCCGCCGAACGCCGCGACCGCGAGCAGGGCCCAGCCGGTCACGAGCACCGGCTTGGTGCCGATCCGGTCCGCCAGCCGCCCGAACCCGACGGCCGCGATCCCCGTGACCAGCAGCGTGCCCGCCGCCAGGATGAGCGCGACCTGCTCGGACTCGCCGATGTCCACGGTGATGAAGAGAGTCAGGTAGGGGAGGACGGCGCTGAACCCGACCATGAACACGAAGATCGCCCCGAGGTACCGAAGGGCCTGTCGGTGCTCGAGCAGCTCCGCGATGTAGCGACGTACCCCGAGGCGTTCCTCGGACCGGTCGACGACAGCCGACTCGGGCACGCCGGCGACCGTGACCGCGAACGTCACGACCATCAGTCCAGCGACCAGGACGTACGACCAGGCCGGGATGCCCGAGGCAGAGGCGGTCGAGATGAGCAGGAGGAACGCGACCTGGCTCGCGAGCTGGATCGCGGTGGAGACGCCCTGGAGGATCCCACGCTCGCCCAGGGTCGTGATATCGGCGAGCAGAGCGACATACGGGTCGGCCGCCACATTGAAGAAGATCGAGAACAGGATGATCGCCACGGTGAGCCCGACCACGTCCCGTTGGGTCGCGGCGAACAGGAAGAAGGCAGCGGAAAGGGGGATGCCGAGGGCGATGAACGGCCGGCGTCGGCCGAGGCGGCTACGGGTGCGATCCGAGAGCGCACCGATGGTGGGCTGGATGAGCGCGCCCTCGATGCTCCGCGTGCTGGACAGGAGCCCGGTGAGCAGATCGCCTGCGCCGGCCGACTTGAGCAGCTGCGGCAGGACGAAGTTGTTGAAGGCGAAGAACGCGCCGGCGCCGATCGAGCCGGCCGAGTAGAGCATGGTCTTCGTCCGCGTCAGCGAGCCAGACACGACAGGCAACCTATCTGACCCGACCCCCGGCGCGCTGATACCAATATAGGTTGCATTCGAACAGTCGTTCTAGCATGGGAGGGCCGATAATCGCTGAGCAGGAGGGCGTCCGTTGGACATGCTGGCCGCCGCGATCGTCGCCGCAGCCATTGCCGCCGTGATCGTGGCCGTCGTGCTCACGCGCCGACGCCCGACGGATCTGCCGCTGGCGCTCCTGCAGCAGGGACTACGCGCCGATGCCGCGCAGGTGCAGCAGACGCTCGCGGAGCTGCGCGCCGCCAACGCGCAGGCCCTCGCCGAGATGCGGGCTGAGATGCAGCGCTCCCTCGGCGCGACCGAGCAGCAGGTGCTGACCCAGACCGGATCGACGCAGCGGACCCTCGGTGAGCTAGGCGCGACGCTCGCTGCGCTCGGCGAGCAGAGCACGCGGATCGGCGAGCTCGCGAAGGACGTGGGCTCGTTGAACGACCTGTTCCGCGCGCCGAAGCTGCGCGGCGGATTCGGCGAGATCATGCTCGAGCGGGTCCTTGCGGACAATCTGCCGGCGACGGCGTTCCAGCTCCAATACGGCTACCGCGACGGGTCGCGCGTCGACGCGATCGTCCGGTTCGCCGGTCGGATCGTGCCGATCGACGCGAAGTTCCCGATCGAGTCGTTCAATGCGCTGACCGCCGCGGCCGATGACGCCGAGCGCGCGTCGCGGCGTCGGGCGTTCGTGGCGCAGGTGAAGCGCCACGTCGACGCGGTGGCGAAGTACATCGCGCCGGGCGAGGGGACCATCGACTTCGCGTTCCTGTATTTCCCCGCGGAGGCCGTCTACTACGCCGCTGCCGTGGCCGAGGCGGACTTACGCGAGTACTGCGCCGAGCGGCATGTCCTGCCGACCTCGCCGAACACGCTCGTCGCGTACCTCCAGATGGTGTCGCTCGGGCTCCGCGGGCTCGCGATGGAGGAGCGCACCCGCGAGCTGAACGAGAACCTGCGCCGCGCCGCGCTCGAGATCGAGAACTTCCGGCTCATGCACGACACGCTCGGGAAGCACCTCGAGAACGCGACGAAGAAGTACGCCGAGTCGCTGCGCGGCCTGGATCGCGCCGCGGATGCGATCGAGGCCGTCGGCCGGCCGCTCCAGACGACGCAGCAGACGACGCTGCCGCTCACCGGCGAAGAGGAGAGCACCGTCCGGCGTCTGCCGTTCGTCGCGCGCGGGGACGATCGCTGACCAGGACGCTGCTCGCGATCGCCGCAGCCGGCATCGCCATCGTCGCGTTCACCGTGGCCAGTCGCGATCCCGACACCCCGCTCAGCGTCGGTCTGGTGGTGGCGGGCTCGGCCGTCGCGATCGGGGCGCTCGCGGCGCTCGCATTGGTCGCGGTCGCGACCCGACGGACGAAACGCGGCTCGCGCCGGGTGGTCGCGGTGGCGCGCGGCCTGCGGCGCGGTGCCATGCTTGGCTCCGCCGCGGCCCTGCTGGCGTTGCTACGGATCCTCGACGGGCTGACGCCGCTAACGGCCATCTTCGTCATCGCACCGTTCATCGTCGCGGAGGTCGTGCTCACAACGCGGCGGGCCTGACTTCTCCGATACGCTCGGGCAGCCGATGAGTGTGGACCTCCAGCCGTTGAAGCAGCGCGCGGCCGCGCGCATCGACGAAGCCGCCGCGGGGCTCGACCGGCTCGCGCTCGCGATCCACGACCGACCGGAGACCGCATTTGAGGAACGGTTCGCGGCTGCGACGCTCGCGGATTTCGTCGCCGCGCAGGGCCTCGCGGTCACTCGCGGCGCCGGCGGTATCGAGACGGCGTTCGTGGCGGAAACGAAGACCGGGGGAGGCCCGACGATCGCGATCTGCGCCGAGTACGACGCCCTCCCCGGCATCGGTCATGGCTGCGGCCACAACCTGATCGCCGCGAGCGGCGTCGGCGCGTACCTCGGCGTGGCCGCGGTCGCGAAGGAGCTCAAAGGCACGGTTCGGCTCATCGGCACGCCCGCCGAAGAGGGCGGGGGTGGGAAGGTCCGGCTGCACGCCGCCGGGGTCTTCGACGGCGTTGATGCCGCGATGATGTTCCATCCGGCCGACGCCGACGTGCTCGATCCGCTGATGGTGTCGCTCCGCGTGCTCGACATCGAGTTCCGCGGGAAGGCCGCGCATGCCGCCGCCTCGCCGTACGCCGGCGTCAACGCGCTCGACGCGCTCATGCTTGGTTGGAGCGCGATGTCCGCGCTCCGCCAGCTGGTCCGCAGCGACTCGCGGATCCACGGGATCATCACCGACGGCGGCCAGGCCTCGAACATCATCCCTGAGCGCGCCGCAGCCCGCATCGTCGTGCGCGCCGGCGACCCGTCGTACCTCGGCGACCTGCGCCGGCGGGTCCTGGCGTGCTTCGAGGGCGCGGCGACGGCCAGTGGCTGCGAGCTGCGTCACACCTGGGGCGAGGCCATGGACATGGTCACGACCAATCAGCCGATGGCCGCCGCGTTCGGTCGGAACGCGCACGCACTTGGGCGCGAGCTCGGGCCACGGCGCGCGGGGGAGACCTCGGGATCCACCGACATGGGGAACATCAGCTCGCTCATCCCGTCGATCCACCCGTTCCTCTCGGTGACCCCGGACCGCGTCCCGTGGCACTCGCGCGAATTCGCGGCGGTCGCGCGCACGCCTCGAGCGCTCGAGACGATGCACGTCGCCGCGAAGGCCCTCGCGTTCACGGCGATCGACCTCCTCGGGAGCCCCGAGCTGCTGAAGCAGGTGAAGGCCGCGTTCACGCCCGCGCGTCCACGGTGACCGACCTCCTCATCACCGGCGGTCTGGTCATCGACGGGACCGGGGCGCCGCGCCGTCGCGCCGACGTCGCGATCCGCGACGGGCGCATCGTGGCGGTCGGCGACGTCGGACCCGGCTCCGGCGCGCGGACCATCGATGCGCGCGGGCGCATCGTGAGCCCTGGGTTCATCGACATCCATTCGCATTCGGATGAGTCCGTCCTCATCAACTCCGCGCTCGAGAGCACCGTGCATCAAGGGGTGACCTCGATCACCGCCGGCAACTGCGGCGGCGCGTCGGCGCCCGTGATGGGCCTCGCCGCGGAGGAGCTCGATCGGGACCTGGGGCGCTATGAGCTCGAGCGGACCTGGACCTCGTTCGGCGAGTACGCCGAGGCCGTCGAGCGGTCGGGCAGCGCGATCAACTTCTCGTCGTTCGTCGGACACGGGACGTTGCGGATGTGCGTGATGGGCGCGGACGACCGGGCGCCGACGAACGGAGAGCTCGCGGCGATGAAGGCGCTCCTCGCGAAGTCCTTGACGGACGGGGCGATCGGCCTGTCCACCGGGCTCATCTATCCGCCGAGCGCCTACGGCACGACGGACGAGATCAGCGCGCTCGCCACCGTCGTGCGCGAGCGCGACGGCTTGTACGCGAGCCACATCCGCAACGAAGGAGACGAGCTCTTCCTGGCCGTCGAGGAGAACCTGGAGATCGGTCGCCGCAGCGGCGTGCGCGTCCAGCTCTCACATCACAAGGCGTCGCAGACGCGTAACTGGGGCAAGGTGAAGGAGTCCACCGCGATGATCGAGCGCGCCCAGCGCAACGGCGTCGACGTCATCGCGGACCAGTACCCGTACACCGCATCGTCGACGGGGCTTGCGGTCACGATCCCGAAATGGGCGCACGCGGGCGGCTCGATGGCCCTCTGCGCGCGCCTGGCGGATCCGGCCGTGCGCGTGCGGATCCGCGACGAGTACACCGAGACCGAGCGCAACTGGTCGCACATCGTCATCGCCCGGGCGATCCATCATCCCGACTGGTCGGGGAAGAGCGTCGCCGAGATCGCGGCGGCCGCGAAACAGGATCCGCTCGAGTGGACCTGCGACGCGCTCATCGAGCACGAAGGCGCGATCGACATCATCCATCACTCGATGGACGAGGCCGACGTCCAGTACGTGATGGCGAAGCCGTGGGTCTGCGTCGGGAGCGACTCGCGGGCCAACGCGCCGTACGGCCCGCTGTCGTTCGGGAAGCCGCATCCGCGCTCGTACGGGACGTTCCCGCGGATCCTGGGCCACTACGCACGGGACAAGGGCGTGCTGACCCTCGAGGACGCGGTCCGCAAGATGACGTCATTGACCGCGTCGCGCCTCAAGCTCCGCGATCGTGGCGTGGTCCGTGAGGGCGCCTGGGCCGACCTCGTCGTCTTCGACGCCGATCGCATCATCGACACCGCGACGTATGACGATCCGCACCGGTACCCGGCGGGCATCGACCACGTCATCGTGAACGGCACGGTCGTGACCCACGGCGACGAGACGCTCGCCGAACGACCCGGCATCTTCCTGCGGCTCGGACAGGACGCCGGTGGCTGAGCGGCCCCGCGTCGCGATCCTTGCTGAGGGGCTGTTCACCGCTCAGACCGCGAAGACCGCCATCGGCGTCATTCGCTACGCGCCATATCAGGTGGTCGCGGTGGTCGATTCGACGCGCGCCGGCTCGAACGCCGCTGCGGCCATCGGCATCGGGGAGGGCATCCCGGTCGTCGCGACGATCGGCGAAGCGATCGCGCGCGGCGCGACCGTGCTGCTCATCGGCACCGCCGCGCCCGGCGGTCGCATACCGGAGACCTACCGGCTGCTGCTCGCGGAGGCGCTGCGCAACGGCATGGAGATCTGGAACGGGCTACACGAGCGCGTGCTCGCGGACCCCCCGCTGCGGGACGCTGCGACGACCGGGGGCGGGCGCG
Organism: Candidatus Limnocylindria bacterium; assembly: GCA_036569845.1. GTDB lineage: Bacteria > Chloroflexota > Limnocylindria > P2-11E > P2-11E > UBA4735. The sequence goes on from DATCPY010000042.1 coordinate 20,555, forward strand.
TTCGCGAGCTGCGCGAGCCGCCCGCAGATCTTCCGATCGGGGGCCACCGCGAGCGGCGACGGGGCACCAACGTCGTACTGACCGTTGGCTCGGACGCCGCAGTGGGGAAGATGACCGTCGCGCTCGAGCTCATCCGCGCGCTGGAGCGGGCCGGGAAGCGCGCCGCGTTCGTCGCGACGGGCCAGACCGGGATCGCGATCGCAGGCGAGGGGATCTCGGTCGACGCGGTCGTCGCCGACTTCATCTCGGGCGCGGCCGAGCGCATGGTGTGCGACGCGGCCGAGACGGCGGACTGGGTCGTCGTCGAGGGCCAGGGGTCGCTCACGCATCCCGGGTTCTCGGGCGTCACTCTCGGCCTGCTCCACGGGAGCGCACCCGATCTCCTGGTCCTGTGCCACGACGCAGCGCGGACCGAGGTCAAGGGCTTTCCCGGGCTGGCGCTCAAGCCGCTTCGCGAGCTCGTCGCCCTGTACGAGGGTGCCGCGACGTGGGCCCGGCCCGCGGCTGCACGCGTCCCGGTCGTTGCGGTCGCGCTGAATACGAGCGCGCTCGACGATGGCGCCGCCGCTCGGGCGATCGCCGCGGCGGGGACCGAGACCGGCCGTCCGGCCGCGGACCCGGTCCGCGAAGGCGCGGCCGGCGCCGACCGGCTCGCCGCGGCGGTGCTGCGATGAATATCACCGTCCGCACCCTCGACGTGCACCTGGCCGTGCCGTTCGCGATCTCTCGCGCGGTCCGGACCGAGAAACGCGTCGTGTTGGTCGAGCTCGAGCAGGGTGGCCGGATCGCCTACGGGGAGGCCTCGGCCGATCCGTTCTTCGGCGAGACGACGGAGTCGCTCGAGGCGGACGTACGCGGAGCGCTCGACCTGCTCCCCGAGGACCCGGCCGATCTTGCGACCCTGCGGTCCCGCCTCGACGCGCGTTTCCCGCACGGCGGCGGCGCGGCGTGCGCGCTCGACACGCTCGGTCACGACCGCGCGGCCCAGGATCGGGCCCAGCCCCTGCGGACCTTCCTCGGTCTGGCGCCCGCGGAGGCGCCGCCGACCTCGTTCACCATCGGCATCGCCGAGCCCGCGCTCATGGCGGAGCGCGCCGCGGCCGCGAAGGCCGCGGGCTTCGCGGTGCTCAAGGTGAAGCTCGGGCACGGTGACGACGCCGCGGTCCTCGATGCGATCCGGCGCGTCTTCGACGGGACCATCCGGGTCGATCCCAACGCAGCGTGGACGGCGCAGGAAGCTCCCGGGCGCATCGAGCGGATCGCGCAGTACGGCATCGAGTTCGTGGAGCAGCCGGTCGCCCCGGAGGACATCGACGGGCTCCGTTTCGTCCGCGAGCACAGTCCGCTGCCGATCGTCGCGGACGAGGCCGCGGTCCGGCTGGCGGACGTCGATCGGCTGGCCGGCGCGTGCGACGGCATCAACGTGAAGCTGCAGAAGTGCGGCGGGATCGCGGAGGCCCGCGCGATGATCGAGCGCGCGCATCAGCTCGGGCTCAAGGTCATGCTCGGCTGCCGTGCCGCCGAAACGAGCGTCGCGATCGCTGCCGCGGCGCACCTCGCGCCGGCTGTCGAATGGGCCGACCTCGACGGCAACCTGCTCATCGTGGACGATCCGTTCGTCGCGGTGCCGGTCGAGCGCGGGCGGTTCGTGTTCAGCGACCGACCCGGCTTGGGCGTGGTCCCGCGCGCATGACGCGACGCTGGGAGACCGCGGTGCTCGCGATCGCGATGACCGTCTCCGGTCTGTTCGTGCTCGCGCTCGCGTACGCGAGCCCGTCGACGTATGAGGACATCGCGACGCATGAAGGGTTCGCGCGGGTCGAGTTCCGCGAGCGCGACGGCAGCCGGCGGGTCATGCCGCTCTCGGAGCTCGTCGGCATCCACGCGAGCTGGCTGCGCTATATCACCGGTCGGGGTGGCCCGCCGGGCGGGACGATCACGACCGACTTCTTCACGCCCGATGAACAGGCGCACATGGCCGACGTCCGGCGCGTGTTCATCGGCTTCATCCTCGCGGCCACCGTCGCGTCGGCAGCGCTGGTGCTCGTGATCGCCAGAGCCGCGAGGCGCTCGCGTCGGGCCGTGCTCGCGCTCCTCCGCGACGCAGCGATCGCCGCAGGCGCCGGCACCGCCGCGGTGGCGGTCGCGGCAGCGATCGCGTTCGACCCGCTCTTCCTGCTGTTCCACGAGCTCTTCTTCCCGCAGGGGAACTTCCTCTTTGGGCCGGACTCCAACCTTCTGGCCCTGTATCCGGACCCGTACTGGTACGGGGTGACCCTGCGTATCGGCCTGACCTTCGTCGCGGCGATGGCGATCATTGCGATCGCGGCAGCCGCGACGTTGCGCCAGGCCCGTCGTTAGACTCGCGAACGTGAAACGAGTGCTTCTCATCGAGGATCTTCCCCAGGTGGCCGAGCACCTCAAGGGCATGCTCGGGCGCGAAAAGGACATCGAGGTCGTCGGCGTGCAAGCGCAGGCGGATGCCGGCATCACCCAGGCCACCACCGAGAAGCCGGACGTCGTGCTGATCGACGCGCTGCTGCAGGGAAAGGTGACCGGCTTCGATGCCGCCAAGCGGATCCGCGCGGCGTCGCCCGGCACGCGCATCGTGATGGTCACGGTGCCGCAGCGCCCGGTCGATCCGCGACCGGAGCTCGGCATCGATGCCGTCTTCGTCCTCCCGGGCGGCGCGAACGAGCTCGCGTCTGCGCTGGGCGGCAACAAGGACGAGAAGCGCGAGGGCGGCGGACAGGTCATCGCCGTCTACTCGCCCAAGGGGGGCACCGGGAAGACGACGATCGCGGTGAACCTCGCGTGCGTCCTGCGCCGCAACGGCGCATCGGTCGCCCTATTCGATGGGGTGATGCAGTTCGGCGCCGTGCGCCATCTCCTGCCGGTCCCGCCCGCCACGCGCTCGATCGTCGACCTACCAGCCGGCGCGGCCATGCGCGCGTCCCTCCCCGAAGCGATCTGGGAAGGACCGGGCGGCATCGCCGTCCTGCTCGCGCCCCCGCGGCCCGAGGAGGCCGACCTCGTTGCCGCGCCGGAGCTCGCGAACGCGATCGGCCTGCTCGCGAGCACGCACGACTACGTGATCGTCGACACGCCGAGCCGCCTGTCCGAGGACACGCTCGCGATCCTCGATGCCGCGAACGTGATCCTCATCATCATCACGTACCAGGGCTCGACGATCTCGAATACTCGCGCGGCGATCGACACCTTTGAGGCGCTGGGCTACAAGGGCCAGAAGCCCATCCTCCTCGTCGTGAACCAGGCGGACCTGACCGCGGGCCTGTCGAAGGGTGGGATGGAGCACGCGCTCAACCTGCCCGTCGTGGGTGAGATCCCGTCCGATTGGAAGCTCGTGAGCGAGTCGAACAACAAGCAGACCCCATTCGTCCTCTCGAACGCGAATGCGCCGGTGTCGCAGGCGCTCGCGAATCTCGCGAACGCGCTCGTCAGCCAGCAACGGAAGCGGTGACCGCGGCCGCGGATCTGCCCATCGGGGTCTTCGACTCCGGCGTCGGCGGACTCACGGTGCTGCGCGAGATGCGCCGCCAGCTTCCCGGCGAGTCGACCATCTATCTCGGCGACGAGGCGCGGATGCCCTACGGGCCACGCCCGGCCGACGAGATCCTCGCCTTCACCCGCGAGGCCCTGCGGTGGTTCACCGCGCACGACTGCAAGCTCGTGGTGATCGCCTGCAACACCGCGACCGCCGTCGCGCTCGACGTCGTGCGCGATGAGTCGCGTGTGCCGATCATCGGCGTCGTGCGGCCAGGCGCGGCCGCCGCGATCTCGGCGTCGGCACGGCGATCGATCGGCGTGCTCGCGACGACGGCGACGGTGCGCTCGGGCGCGTACGCGCGCGCGCTGCGCGACCTCGACCCGCTCGCGGACGTGATCCAGCAGGCGTGCCCGGCGCTCGTCCCGCTGGTCGAGGGAGGCAAGGCCGACTCGCCGGAGGCCGAGGCGGCGGTCCGCGGGTACGTGCAGCCGCTCCTCACCGAGGGCGGCGTCGTGCAGCCTGTCGTCGACACGCTCCTGCTCGGTTGCACCCATTACCCGCTGCTGCGGTCGGTCATCGAGCGCGTCGCTGGTCCGGGGGTGCGGGTCGTCGACTCGGCTGCCACCACTGCGCTGGCGGTGCGCGAGGTCCTGCTCTCGCACCGACTCATCCGCGATGGCGGCGCGGGGACCAATCGGGTCTTCGCCACGGGACCGACGGATCGCTTCCGCGCGGTCGCGCGCACGATCTTCGGTGAGGACCTGCCCGCCATCGAGCAGGCGTCGCTCGGTTGAATCTCAGCTCGACGATCACCGGCCTGCCGTACGGCGGCAAGACCACCCTCTTCAACCTCCTCACCGGTGGCCACGCATCGACCGGCGCGTTCGCCGGCGCCGAGGCGGAGACGAACATCGGCGTGGCGAAGGTGCCGGACGAGCGGGTCGACAAGCTGTCCGCGCTGTTCAAGCCGAAGAAGACGACATTCGCCGAGATCACGTACCGCGACCTGGGACTCGCGAAGAGCGCGACGGGCGAGGGGATCAGCCCGAAGAAGCTCGGCGATCTTCGCAACTCCGACGCGCTCGTCCACGTGGTGCGCGCGTTCGCGGATCCATCGGTGCCGCACGCAGAGGGGTCGGTCGACGCGCTGCGCGACGTGGCGACCCTCGATCTCGAGCTCCTGTTCTCGGATCATGCGATCGTCGAGAAGCGGCTCGAGTCGTTGGAGAAGGAGCTGCGGAGCGCGAAGGGGCCGGAGCGCGAGACCAAAGAGCGAGAGCTCGCGTTCCTCAAGCGTGCAAAGCCCGCGCTCGAGGCGGAGACGCCGCTGCGCGACCTCGACGTCGAGCCGGAGGAGCAGCGGCTCATCCGCGGCTACCGGTTCCTCACGCTGATGCCGCAGCTCGTGGTCGCGAACGTCGACGAGGCCGATGTCGCCGCCCCCGACGCGGTGCTCGCGCCGCTGCGCGCCGCCGCGGCGAAGCATCGCGGGACGGCCGTGGTCGCCGTGTGCGCGAAGATCGAGTCCGAGATCGCCGAGCTCCCGGCCGATGAGGCCGCGGCGTTCCGCGCCGAGCTCGGGCTCACCGAGGCGCCGCTCGACCGCGTCGTGCATGCGACGTACGACCTGCTCGGATTGACGTCGTTCTTCACCGCCGGGGAGGACGAGGTAAGGGCGTGGACGATCTACAAAGGCTCGACCGCGCAGCAGGCTGCCGGCGCGATCCACTCCGATCTCGAACGCGGCTTCATCCGCGCCGAGGTCATCCGCTGGGATGAGCTGCTCAAGGCCGGGAGCGAGGCGAATGCGCGAAAGCAGGGGCTGCTGCGGACCGAGGGGAAGACCTACGTCGTGCAGGACGGGGACACCGTGAACGTCCTTTTTAATGTCTAGGGCCCGGATCCCGTTCCTGGCGATCGGTCACACCGCGCGCGACGAGTTCCCGGACGGCCGCTGGCGGCTCGGCGGCTCCGCGCTCTACGGAGCCGCCACCGCGGCGAAGCTCGGCGCGAAGGTCACGCTCGTCACGCGCGCCGGCCCGAAGGAGCGCGAGGCGCTCGAGACGCTGTGCCAGGAGCTCGGGATCACCTTGCGCGCCCTGCCGGGCGACGTCACGACGACGTTCGGCTTCACCTACGACGCCGCAGGACACCGCACCCTGCGCCTTCGCGCCAAGGCCGCGCCGATCACCCGCGCGGAGGTCGGGCGCGCCGTCGGGACGCCGAAGGCGGTCCTGCTCGCATCGATCGCCGGAGAGCTCGACGATTCGCTGTTCGCGCCGTGGTCCGGCGCGAAGCGCGTGCTCGCGGCGCAGGGGCTGCTGCGCGCGTTCGGCCCCGACGGCATCGTGATCGCGACGGCGTGGAAGGCCTACGCCCGGCTCCTGCCGAAGGTCGACGCGGTGGTCGTGAGCGAAGAGGATCACGCCGAGGACTCCGCGTGGCTGCCGTTCACCACGGTGGTCGTCACCGAGGCCGAGCGCGGATCATCCCTGCACGCGCGCGGTGTGACGACGCACGTGCCGGCGTTCGCGGTCGCGGAGGTCATCGACCAGACCGGCGCTGGCGACGCGTTCGCGGCGAGCCTCGCGATCGGGCTCGCCGAGGGCCGGCCGATCGCGGACGCGGCGCTCTTCGCGAGCGCCGCTGCGTCATTCGCCGTCGAGGGCCTCGGGATGTCCCGGCTCGCGGATCGCGTACGCGTGCGCGAGCGGATGAATGGCGCCGTGAGCCAGACATGAGTGCGGACTGGGCGGCGCTCGACCGGGGCGCCGCGGCGCTGGACGGGTCGGCCGGGCTGATCGCGCTCGACGCCGACGGCGTCGTCCTGTACGAGCGCGATGCGGACGCGGCCTATCCCGCCGCGTCGGTGATCAAGATCCCGATCCTCATGACCGTCCACGCCGACGCGGCGGAGGGCCGCCTGTCGCTCGACGAGCGGGTGCCGGTGGGTGAGCACCTGCCGGGCACCGGGGTGCTCGGATTGACCCCGGGAGTCACCGACCTGACGATCCGCGACCACGCCGCGCTCATGACCATCGTCAGCGACAACACCTCGACGAACCGGCTCATGGAGCGCGTCGGCGTCGAGCGGATCGCCGACCGAATGCGTGAGTGGGGCTGCGTGCGGACCCAGCTGCGGCGGAGGATGTTCGACTTCGAGGCCGCCAACCGCGGGCTGGACAACGTGGCGAGCCCGCGCGAGATGGCCGGCCTGTTGACGCGGCTGGTGCGGGGCGAGCTCGTGGATCGGGCGACATCCGACGCCGTGCTCGCCGTGCTCGGGGCGACCCAGGACGACGCGCTCATCCGGCGGTACCTGCCCGCGGGCACGAGGGTCGCGCACAAGACCGGGTCGCTGGAGAAGGTCCGCAATGACGCGGCGGTCATCTGGGCGTCGAAGACGAGCGAACGGCCGGTCATCGCGGTCGGCTTCGTGAAGGATGTCCCGGACATCCGGCCGGCCCGGTCGCTGCTTGGCCTCCTAGGGTGGCTGGCCTACGGCGCGGCCGGCGGCGACGCGAAGGGGCTTCCATCCGAGTGGCCCGAGGCGCGATGATTGCGGGGATGAAGAAGGGTTCGCGGGCTCCGGGCCGGTCCAGGCGCGCGCGGGGAGGCTCGCGCTCGGGCCGCGCGGCCGTCGCGAGCCTCGGACGACCCTCGCTCGCGATGCTCCTGCTGGTCGCCGGATTGCTCCTCGCGAGCGCGTTCGTCGCGATCGAGATCCAGCGCAATGCCCTCGGCCGTCAGGCGGCCGCGTTGCAGTCCGACATCCTCGCAGACACCGCGCGGAACGCGCAGCTGGGCGCGGATGTCGCGGGGAAGAAGACCGACGACTACGTGATGAACAAGGCCCGCGACTACGGGTACGTCCTCCCGGGGGAGGCGCTCATCGGCGTGCAGCGGGAGGCGACCACTCCTGTTGCCGTCGCGAGCGCGCCGGGGCCGTCGCGCGTGCAGAAGTGGATCGCGCTCTTCTTCGGATCGCGCT
>DATCPY010000043.1:0-6054 GCA_036569845.1 Candidatus Limnocylindria bacterium
CTCAACGCGAGCGAGCGGATGTGGGTGGACGAGCGGGCCGGCCTGCCGTGCCACGTCTGCGGGACGATGGTCGAGTCGGGTTGGCATCCCGACGAGGTGCGCAAGTCGTGGTTCTGCCGGACCTGCCAGAACGTCACGGACGTGCCGAGACCGGCGCCGGTGCCCGCGATGCACGTGCGCCATCGCGATCGACCGTGAACGGCCGTCCCGTGGGACCATCGACGCGATGACCCGCGCTCGACTCACGTTCCCGCAGGGCGATCCGATCGAGTTCCCGCTCGACGACGTGACCGCGTTCGGCCCGGACATCGGAGGCTTCCGCGCGTGGCTCGGCGCCGTGTTCGCGTCGGCGGAGGGCCGCTGGATCATTCGGTTCGCCGACGATGAGGTGCTCGGCTTCCGCCGCGAGGAGCTCAAGAAGGTCCGTGCGACGCCGGTCGGCGCCGAGCTCACGCTCGGGAACGAGGCCGAGGCCGTCCCGGTGCGCGAGGCCGATGTCACCTCGTACGGCCCGGAGCCGGAAGGCGTCCGCGCGTGGCTCGGACGGCTCGCGCATGGCCATGGCGATGCCTGGGTCCGCTTCAACGACGGGCACGAGCTCCGCTTCGCCTTGGGGAATGGCCCGCACGTGCGCCTCGTCGAACCCACGGACACGCTTCCCGACGGCGGCATCCGCCTGCCGCTCGCGTAGAGAGAAGGAGAGAGCCGATGTGCCGGAGCATCAAACGACTGCGCACGATCGAGGGCGTCGCCGGTGAGGATGAGATCCGCGCCGCGGCCCGGCAGTTCGTGCGTAAGGTCAGCGGCGTCCAGGAGCCGAAGGGCAACAACGTCGTCGCGTTCGAGGCTGCGGTGGACGCCGTGAGCCGCGCCTCGCTCGAGCTGCTCGTCGCGCTGCCCCCCTCGAAGGCTGCCGTCCCAGTGCCCCGCCCGCGCACGCGGTGACGCTGCTACCGAATTCGGATGAGGTGTAATCTCGTAAGTAAGTAATTACCCAGAGGAGGGCCGGAAATGGCCGAATTGGACGAGATCAAGGGTTGGGTCGCCGGGCGCGTGCCGGCCGACTGGTACGAGGGGTCACCCGAGGTGACCGCTGACCGCGAGGAGATCCTCGTGGTCGGGACACTCAAGCAGGCGAAGGTCGAGGGCAATGACGACGCCCAGAAGGCCGCGGCCGCGGGCCGCGTGAAGCAGCACCGCGAGGACACCCGCGAGCGGCGGATGCAGATCTCGAACGAGGCCGAGCGCCGGTTCGACCGGCCGATCTCGTGGGGCGTGAAGATCGCGGACAAGACGTTCCTCTTCACCCACCTGTCCATCCCCGTCATGACGCGCCTTCGCCAGAAGGAGCGCCAGGTCCTGGACTCGCTCGTCGATGCCGGCGTCGCCCGCAGCCGTAGCGAAGCGGTCGCGTGGTGCATCCGCCTCGTCGACCAGCACGAGAGTGACTGGCTCACCGAGCTTCGCGAGGCGATGTCCAAGGTGGCGCAGGTCCGCTCGGGCGGCCCGCTCAACTAGCGCCATGATCGAGACCGGACCGGAGGTCCTCGACGCGTTCTCGGCGGCCGTCATCTCGGTCGTCGAGCGCGTCGGGGCGTCGGTCGTGCACATCGGCTCAGGCCGCGGCGGCGCCAGCGGCTTCGTCATCGCACCCGACGGCTTCATCCTGACGAATGCGCACGTCGTCGAGGGCGGTCACGCGCCTCGGGTCACGCTCCACGACGGCACCGAGCTCGCCGGCGCGATCGTCGGCTCCGACGCGAGCACCGACCTCGCGGTGATCCGCGCGCTCAACGCAGCCACGCTGCCGGCAGCGGTGCTCGGCGATTCCGACGCCCTACGCGTCGGACAGCTCGTGATCGCCATCGGCGATCCCCTCGGATTCCAATCGACCGTCACGACGGGCGTCGTGAGCGCGCTCGGGCGATCGCTCCACGCGAACGACGGCCGGCTCATCGAGAACATCATCCAGACAGACGCCGCCCTCAACCCCGGGAACTCCGGCGGGCCGCTCGTCGATACCCGCGCGCACGTCGTCGGCGTGAACACCGCGATCATCCCGAACGCCCAGGGCATCTGCTTCGCGATCCCGGCCGCCACGGCCCGCCGCGTGGCCGGCGCGCTCATTCGCGATGGTCGGATCCGTCGCGCGATGCTCGGCGTCGCCGGCGCCGCGACCCCGCTCGGCCGCGGCCTCGCAAGCGCCCTTGGCGTGCCGCTCGCGGGCATCCGGGTCGTCGAGGTCACCGCCGCATCGCCCGCCGATCTCGGCGGCCTGAAGGCCGGCGACGTGATCGTCGCCGTCGACGGCGAGCCCGTCCCGACCCTGTCGCGGCTGCAGGGAGTGCTGTCCGACGAGCGCATCGGTCGCGCGGTCCCGGTCATCGTCGTGCGGCGGGGCGAGCGGCTGGAGCGGTTCGTCGTGCTGCGCGAGGCCGAGGCGACGCCCGCCCGCTAGCTCGCGGGCGCCTGCTTCAGGAGCTGGACATACCCGGGCGATGTCTGGCGCGCCCGATACTTTCGGGGTCGTGAGCCGACCGGTGTTCCTCGATGTCGACAACACCCTGCTCGACAACGACGCCGCGAAGGCGGCGCTCGAGTCAGGGATCGCCGCGGCCGTCGCGCCTGAGGCAGCGGCACGGTTCTGGGCGCTCTACGAGATCGTGCGGGACGTGAAGGAGTACGTGGACTTTCCCGCGACGGTCGCCCGGCTCGCGGCCGAGCACCCCGCCGATGCCCGACGCGTCCAGCGGGTCCTCGATGAGCTGCCGTACCGCGACTTCGTGTACCCAGCGGCGGTCGAGACGATCGAGGAGCTGTGGCGGAACACGACGCCGGTCATCCTCAGCGACGGCGATCCGGTCTTCCAGCCACGGAAGATCGAGCGAGCCGGGCTGACGGCCGCGGTCCGGGGGAACGTCCTGATCTATGTGCACAAGGAGCAGCGGCTCGCGGAGGTGACCCGGCGCTTCCCCGGCCTGCGGCCGGTGTTCGTCGACGACAAAGCCCGGATCCTCGGTCACGTCGAGCGGCAGATGCCGGACGCCGTCACGGTCCACGTGCGCCAGGGCCGGTATGCGACCGAGCCCCCGGACGCCGGCGACCCGCGACCCGATATCGAGATCGTGCGGATCGGTGACCTGCCCAAGGCCATCGCGACGCTCTGAGCACGCGTCCGGGCAGGCTGGGAAGCAGCGGGCGGGTCACGCGTGTTCAATGCTCTAGGAGGGCGAGATGACGACGATCGACCGAGCGCGCTTCGCGACCGGCTTGACCTACGACGAGTTCAAGGACCAGATGACCCGGAATCGCGACCGGGTGGATGCGAATGAAGCCCGGGTCGAGATCGACTCCGCGGACCTCGACGCGTTCCGCGGGCTGAACGGTCCGATCCACGTCCTGGCCCTGGCCGAGGACTGGTGCGGCGACGTCATCGCCAACCTGCCGGTGCTGGGGAAGCTCGCGCGCGAGAGCGGCACGCTCGACCTGCGGGTCTTCCTGCGCGACCAGAGCAAGGACCTCATGCAGCAGTACCTCAATCAGGGGAAGTACGAGTCGATCCCGGTCTTCGCGTTCTTCGATGACGCGTTCAACGAGCTCGGCGTGTTCATCGAACGGCCCGCGAGCGTGACCGAGCGCCGCGCCGAGCAGCGCAAGCAGATCCATTCCGAGCATCCCGAATTCGGCGCCTACGGATCGTCGCCCGACGGGCTACCCGAGGACGTCCGCGCGCAGCTCACCGCGGAGATCACGAAGCGCCGCGATGACGACGTCGCGTGGGCGAACCGCGAAGTGGTCCGCGCGCTCCGCGAGATCGTCGAACGGTCGTCCGCCGCGGCGTGACGGCAGTCCGCGTCCGGATCACCTATTGCGCCGAGTGCGGCTACGAGGACGAAGCCGCGAGTCTCGCGCGCGCTCTCATGATCGAGTTCCGCGAGAGGCTCTCGGCGATCGAGCTCGTGCCATTCGTCGACGGCACCTTCGAGGTGCGCGTCGGCGACGATCTCGTCCATTCGATGGCCCGCGATGGCGGCTTCCCGAACCCAGATTTGGTCAAGGATGCGGTTCGCGAGCGCCTGCTTGGTTGAGTCCTAGCCGACAGGACGAGCCGTCCCTATGCTGCTCCGGTACCGCAAACGGCCTACGTCGTTTGGCGTACGCGTACTCGCGGGGGAAATAACGGGAGGGGTCCTAGTGCATCGTCTCTCCACGCCACATGCGCGCGTCCTGGTCATCGCGACCTCGATCGTGCTGGTCATCGGCGCGATCACCAGCGGAGCATTCGACACGCGATCCAACGACCCGGCGTACCTCGCTGCGATCGATTTCGGCAAGCACGGCAACGAGTCCAAGGAATTGCTGGCCGGCATACCGAACGAAGGACCGGAGGAAACCTACGCCGCCGAGCAGGCCGCGCTCCGCGCCTTCCCAGCGGACGAGGTCCCGCCGGAAGCAGGCATCAATTCACTGAACACGTTCCAGCAGTTGAAGCAGGGCAAGGCCGTCGGGCAGTGGTCGCCGATCGGTCCGCTGAACCGGGCCCAGTACCCGGCAGTGCTCGACCAGTTCCTGTTCGACGGGGCGCAATACAACGCCTCGGGTCGGGTGACCGCGATGGCGATCGCGCCGTCGTGCACGAAGACTGACTGCCGGCTCTACGTCGGCGCCGCAGGCGGCGGCATCTGGGTCACCGACAAGGCGCTCGCCGGAGCGAACATGACCTGGTCGTTCGTCGGTGGCTCCCTCGGCTCGAACGCGATCGGGTCCATCCTGCTCGATCCTCACGACGCCAGCGGCAACACGCTGTACGTCGGCACCGGTGAGCCGAACGCGTCCGGCGACTCCGAGGCCGGCGTCGGCATCTTCAAGTCGACCAACGGCGGCCAGAGCTGGACGCTCGTTCCAGGTAGCGACATCTTCTTCCAGCGCGCGATCGGCAAGATGGCGTTCGACAACGCCGGCAACCTGCTCGTGCCCATCGCGAGCGGTGTCCGCGGCATCTCTTCAGTCACCTCCGGTGCCTCGTCGAGCGGCTCGACGACGCATCCGCTCGTCCTCCGTGGTCTGTGGCGGCAGACCGGCGCGATATTCACGCTCATCCGTGCGTCGGCCCCGGTCCGCGGCTCGACCACGGTGAAGCTCGACCCGACCCACCCCGGCGTCATCTATGTCAACGACTTCTCCCAGGGCATCTGGCGCTCGCTCGACAACGGCGGAACCTGGACCCAGATCAAGACCCCGCTAAACGCGACCTTGAGCACCGACCGCGCGGAGTTCGACGTCACGACGCTGGCTAATGGGAACACCCGAATGTACGTCGGCGTCGGCAATCAGGGCGTGCCAGCGGCGAGGTTCTACAGAACCGACGATGCTGCTGGAGCGGCGGTCTTCACGGACCTGACAACGCCGCAAAACCTCAACTACTGCACCGGGCAGTGCTGGTACGACAACAGCCTAACGGCGGTCGCCGGCTCGCCCGACGTCCTGTACCTCAGCGGCTCGTTCGATTACAGCCAGATCCACGGCCCGTCGAACGGCCGAACCGTGCTGCTGTCGACCGACGGCGGCGTCACGTTCAGCGACCTGACCCAGGATGGTGACCCGAACCACGCGGAGGGCATGCACCCCGACCAGCACGCGCTGGTCACCGTCCCGGGCGCGCCGTTCCAGTTCATTGCCGGCTCCGACGGTGGCGTCATGCGCTCCGACGGCGGATTTGCAGACATCTCATACAAGTGCGACTCCCGCGGGCTTGACGCCGCCAACACCGCGCTTTGCAAGTCGCTCTTGTCGCGCGTCCCGAATCAGCTCACGGACCTGAACGGCGGCCTTGACACGCTGCAGTTCCAGAGCCTGTCGGTCAGCCTCCAGCGGCCGACGAACCTCCTGCAGGGCGGCACGCAGGACAACGGAACGTTCCAGTACAACGGCTCCGGCGAGATCTGGCCGCAGATCATCTATGGCGACGGCGGCCAGTCCGGCTTCAACGCCGCCGATGACAAGCTTCGCTTCAACACGTTCACCGGACAGGCGAACGACGCGAACTTCCGCGAT
>DATCPY010000044.1:0-15867 GCA_036569845.1 Candidatus Limnocylindria bacterium
CATGATGTTCCCGCTGGAAAGCCAGTTGTAGTGGCCCTTCGGCGGAAGGTCCCACGGCCATGCGGCATGGAACTCGCCACCCTTCTTTGCCGTGCCGCCACCGCCGGTCGCGACCGGCGTGGTGCCGGGCGCGCAGGCGGCGGCCACCAGGCCGACGCTGACGAGCGCGGAATCACGCAGGAACCGGCGCCGATCGACGCGATATCGCTGGTCGCTCATCGTTCCTTCCTCCTTCGCTGGACCGACGCATTGTGCGCTGGCGGCATCTTCGGTGTCGAATGCCAAATCAGTACAGCCACCAATGACACGAAGGTCAGTCCAACGACCAGCGCCATCACGCTCACGACGAACTCGGCTGAATCGCGCGGCTCGAAGAGCAAGAGCACGGCTGCGGTGGCCGTTACGAACGCGGCGATCCGGAAGCCGGCCCGGAGGAGCTGCGGGTCCACTTACGCAAGCAGCTCCGCGGCGGGCTGACGCTCGCGGATCGCGACGTGACACGCGACCTCGCGCGGCGTGGCTCCGGGGAGGGGCAGGAGCTCGGGGACCTGCACGTCGCAGAGCCCCGGCTCGGCGAGCGGGCAGCGGGGGTGGAACGTACAGCCAGGCGGGAGCGCGAGGAGGCTCGGCACCTCCGCCGTCTTCAGCTGCACGCGATCTTTGTTTCGCGTGATCCGTGGGTCGGCCTCGGGGATCGCGGCGATGAGCGCCGCGGAATACGGGTGCGCGGGATCTGACACGAGCGCTTCGCTACGCGCCAGCTCGACCATCCGCCCGAGGTACATGACCCCGATGCGCCCCTCGCTCGCGAAATAGCGCGCGACCGCGAGGTCGTGCGTGATGAGCACGATGCTCACGCCCATCTCGTTGCGCAGCCCGAGCAGGAGGTTGAGCAACGAGATGCGGATCGAGACGTCGACCATCGACACAGCCTCGTCGGCCACGATGAGCCGTGGATCGACGGTGAGCGCGCGCGCGATCGCGACGCGCTGCCGCTGCCCGCCGGACAGCTGATGCGGATACTTCCCGAGGAAGTCGTCGGGCGGCGTGAGGCCGACCACCTGGAGCAGGTGCCGGACGCGATTGGTCGCGTCGCGGTTCCCTTTCGCCTTCTTGTGGCGGGAGATCGGAGCCGACAGGGTCTGGAAGATCGTTCGAGTCGGGTTGAGCGACGCGTAGGGGTCCTGATGCACCAGCTGCACCGCGCGGCGGAACGCCGACAGGTCGTCGCCTTTCTTGCTCCAGACGTCGTGACCTTCGTACAGGAGCCGGCCGCCGGTCGGACGCAGGATGCCCGCGAGCATCCGGCCCGTGGTGGTCTTTCCGCAGCCGCTCTCGCCGACGATGCAGAGCGCTTCGCTCGCCCCGATCGCGAGCGACACGCTGTCGACGGCGGTGATCGAGCCTCCGGGCACCTTGAATGACCGGCTCACGCGATCGAGCTCGATCAATGGACTGTCCTTTGAATGGGGCTCGGCCGGGGCCGGCGAAGCCGGGCCCGGCCGCACGACGGTCATTCGGCGACCTTGGTCGCGACGGCGACCTCGGCTGTGCCGACCTGCTCCGCGACGGTCTTCCAGCGGATGCAGCGGGCGTCGTGGTCCGGCATGTCGACCGGCACCAGCTCGGGCTCCGTCTCGGCGCACGCGGCGATGGCCAGCGGGCAGCGCGGGGCATAGGTGCAGCCCGGCGGCAGCCGGATCAGGTCGGGCGGCGATCCCGCGATCGACACCACGGAGCCCATCGCGCCCGAGACGCGTGGCACCGCGCGCAGGAGGCCGACCGAGTACGGATGCCGTGGGCGATAGAACAGGTCGGTCACCGACGCGCGCTCCACGACCGTCCCGGCGTACATCGTGATCATGCGATCGGCCAGCTCGGCCGCGATCGACAGGTCGTGCGAGATGAAGATCAGCGAGAAGCCGAGCTTCTTCCGCAGGGTCCCGAGCAGGTCGATGATCGACCGCTGGGTCAGGATGTCGAGCGCGGTCGTCGGCTCGTCGAGGATGATGAGCTGCGGCTCGAGCATCAGGCTGAGCGCGATGAGCACGCGCTGCTTCATCCCGCCCGACAGCTCGTGGGGGTACGCCTTCAGGACCCGCTCCGGATCCAGGTGCACGAGATCGAGCAGCTCCTCGGCGCGGGCGTGGATCTGCTTCGTGTCCTTCATGCCGTGCGCCCGCCCGGTGTCGGCGAACTGCTCCCAGACATTGATCACCGGGTTGAACGAGTTCAGCGCTGCCTGGAACACCATCGCGCACTCGCTCCAGCGGTACTGGCGCAGCTCGTCGTCGGGCAGCGTCTGGATGTCGACGGTCTCGCGATCGTTCGTATAGAGGATCTGGCCCTTCGTGATCCGCGCGGAGCGCGGCGAAAGGCGGATGAGGCTGATCGCCAGGGTCGTCTTGCCCGATCCGCTCTCGCCGATGATCGCGACCGTTTCGCCCTTCGCGATGTCGAACGAGACATCGCGCACCGCATGCACCGGCCCACGGCTGGTGCGGTAGTCGATGGACAGGTCGCGCACGGAAAGGATCGGGGTCATGACGAACGGAGGCGCGGGTTGAAGATGTCCTCGAGCGCGTTGACGAAGAGGACGAGGGAGAGCTGGAGGAGGATGATCGCGAAGATCGGGCTGAACACGTACCAGAACGCGTCGCGGAAGTAGAACGCCCCCTGGCTGTTCGCGAAATAGAGCATGAGCGCCCAGTTCTTGCCCGAGAACGGCACGAGGCCGAGGACGATGAGCGCGACCTGCGCGTAGATGGCGCCGGTCATCGCAAGCACGAAGTGGATGACGATGTAGCTCCGCATGTTCGGGAGGATCTCCCGGAAGACGATGTGGAACAGCCCGAGGTCGAGGGACCGAGCGGCCTCGACGTAATCGCGCTCTTTCAGCGTCAGGACCTGCGCCCGCACCTGACGCATGAGGCCCGCCCAGCCCAGGAGCGAGAGCACGATGGCCAGCGCCAGGAAGTTCGTGGGTCGAGCGAGGGCGGAAATGACGATGAGGACGATGAGGTATGGGATCGTGAGGACGATGTCGGCGATCGCGACGAGCACGGCGTCCACCTTGCCGCCGACGATCGCGGAGACCGCGCCGAGCGTCGTCGCGATCAGCGTCGTCAGGAACGCGGTGACGAGCGCGACGCTGATGATCTCCCTGCCGCCCTGAACGATCTGGTTGAGCACGTCGCGGCCAGAGTTGTCCGTGCCGAGGAAATGCTCGAGCGACGGCGTCTGGTAGATCGAGTTCACGTCCGCCAGCTCCTGATTCGGCACGAAGATCGGAGCGATGAACGCGAGAACGAGGAAGAACACGATCCCGATGAAGCCGATGAGGCCGCTCGGGCGCTTGGACAGGAGTCGCAAGAACCCGATCGCAGCCTGCACGGGCCGGGGGATCGCTGAGTCGCGCGAGCGTGGAAGGGCGGCCGCGGTCATGTACCGGTCGCCCCGCCGGCCCGGCCGATGCGCGGGTCAAGGCGGCTGTACAGGAGATCGGCGGCGAGATTCGCGATGACGACCGCGAGCGTGACCAGCAACAGGATGCCCTGCATCACCGGGTAGTCGCGTTGGAGGAGCGCCGCCTGCAGGCGCAGACCGACGCCCTGATACACGAAGTACTGCTCGATGAGGATCGACCCGCCGATCGCGTAGCCGGCGGTGATCGCGAACTGAGTGACGAGCGGCAGGACGGCATTGCGTCCGACGTACGCGGTCATGATCCGGCCGTCGGATAGGCCGCGAGCCCGCGCCGCGTTGACGTAGTCCTCTTCGAGCGCGTTGACCGTCGCGCTCTTCATCCCGAGGATCCAGTGGCCGAGCGTCGCGAGGAAGAACACGCTGACCGGCAGGATCGCGTGATAGAGCACATCGCCGATGAACTGCGGCGTGAACCCGGCCGGGATGCCGGGGCTCTGGGCGCCGCGCATCTGGGTGTATGGCACGATCCGCAGCTCTACGCCGAGCACGATCACGATGAGAAGCGCGATGAAGTAGCTGGGCACCGCGCTGATGACGGAGCCGCCGATCGACAGAACGTGGTCGATCGCCTTGTTCCGGTTGTACGCCGCCAACAGCCCGAGGAACACGCCCACGCTGAAGCTCAACAGCAGTCCCGTCCCCACGGCGAACAGCGTCCAGGGCAGCACCGCGAGCACGATCGCCGTGACCGGCGTGCCCTGGGAGACGAAGGAGTACCCGAGGTTCCCATGGGCCAGGTTGCCGAGGAACGAGAGGTACTGCTCCGGCAGTGGCCGATCGAGGTCGATGCTGAACAGGCTCGCGGCCTGGCCGCGGGCCTCTTGGTAGGTCATCAGGCCGTCCTTGGTGAGCTCGTCGATCTTGATGTCGATCGGATTGCCGGGCATGAGCCGGATCAGGAAGAACGTGATGGTCGTGGTGACGAACACCGTGAGGAACGCCTTGAGCACGGCCTGCGCGACCGGATGCCGCCAGTAGCCGAGGAGGTGTCGCGCGCGGCGCGCGCTGGGCGTCGTCGGGAACTGTTGCGCGACCATCTTCGCGTCGGCGGGCGTCGCGGTCACGCCCGCATCCTAGGACGGTCGAACAGCGCTAGGACCCGTCGAGCAGCGTTTGGAGGGACACCGCAGCCAATGACTCGAAGCGGTGATCGGCGCCGGTGAGGTCCATCGCGATCGTGAGCTCGTTCGGCACGACCACGCAGCGCATGCCGGCGGCCTGAGCCGCGAGCATGCCGTTACGCGAGTCCTCGAACGCGATCGCCTCATTCGGGCGCACGCCCAGGCCCGCGCACGCGGCCAGATAGAGGTCGGGCGCCGGCTTCGCGCGCAGATCGGGCCGGTCGCGGCACTGGACGTGATCGAAGTACCGCGCGAGGTCGAGCCGCTCGAGGTGGCCGACGACCCACTTCGGTGTCGAGCTCGAGCACACCGCGAGGCGCAAGCCCCTGGACCGCGCGTCGGTGAGGAGCGCGCGTAGCCCGGCGCTCTCGGCCGCGGCCATCACGAGCTCGGTCTTTCGCGCGTCGCGTCGCTTCTCGATCTCGTCGCGGTCCGCCCGCGGTCCGATGAGCCCCTCGAGGTACGCGAGCGCGTCGAACCAGCCGCCCTCGCGACCGATGTATTCGAGCCACAGCTCTTTGGGGAGCTCGTGCCCGAATTCGCGGTAGACCTCGACCCATGCCTGATACGCGGGCGTCTCGGTCTCCAGGATGAGGCCGTCGAAGTCGAAGACGAGCGCCCGGATCACCACCATCGCTCCGACGGTACGAGACCGAGCGCCGTGCGTGCTTCGGCCACGAGCGCGAGCGAGCCGGCAACGCAGACCAGGCCATCGGGACCGGCCAGCCGACGCGCTGCGGCGAGTGCCGCGGGGACGTCGGGGGCCGTCGTGACCGGAGCTCGCGCGCCGCGCGCCGCGGCGCGCGCGACCGCACTGGGATCGGCCGCACGCGGGCTGGCTGAGCGGGTCGCGATGATCGCCGAGGCGATGTGGACGAGCGGCTGGACCACCGCGCGCGCGTCCTTGTCCCGCGCGACGCCTAGGACGAAGACGAGACGCCGTCCACCGCGCTCGTGCCGCAGCGTGCGCGCGAGCGCTTCCGCCGACGCGCCGTTGTGCGCACCGTCGAGCACGAATGCCGGCCGGCCGCGGACGCGCTCGAAGCGCGCGGGCCAGCTCGTCATGCGCAGCCCGCGCGCGGCGGCGCGCTCATCGATGCCAAGCGCGCGGGCGGCGGCCACTGCGACCGCCGCGTTCTGGCGTTGGTGGTCACCGCTCAGTCCGAGGTCGGTGTGCACGTCCAGCGGGCGTACGACGCGCACCTGCGCGCCCGCCGAACGCGACACGCGGTGGATCGCACGCGCTGCGGCGGGCCGCTGCACCGCGACGAGCGCCGGCCGGCCGCGACGGACGATGCCCGCCTTCTCGGTGGCGATCGCCGCGAGCGTCCGTCCGAGGATCGCGGTGTGGTCGTAGCTGACCGACGTGACGACCGACACGACCGGATCGAGCGCGTTCGTCGCGTCGATGCGGCCACCGAGTCCGACCTCGACGACGGCCACGGCGCAGCCGCGCGCCGCGAACGCGCGCATGGCGAGCAGCAGGGTCAGCTCGAAGGTCGTCGGCTCACCCGCGTCAGGATGCAGCCGCCGGAGGCGCGCGACGAGCGGGCGGAGATCGTCGATCGCCCGCGTGAAGTCGGTTTCGGAGAGCAGCGCGCCGTCGACGCGGACCCGCTCCCGGTACGTCTGGAGATGCGGCGACGTGAACAGGCCGGCCGAGGTCCCTGAGGCGTGCAGGATCCACGCGAGGAACGCCGCGGTCGAGCCCTTGCCCTTCGTGCCCGCGATGAGCACGACGCGCATCCGCTCATCGGGATGGCCCGCGAGCGCGAGTAGCGCACGCATCCGCCCGAGCCGCCACTTCGCGGCGTAACTCGCGCGCGGATTCCACCCGACCCCGAGCGCAGGATCGGAGAAGCCGAGCAGCCATTCGAGCGCGGTCGCGGCCATGGACCCGCCGATTGTGCCCCGCCATACCATCGTCGTGGAGCAGGACGGAAATGATCGAAGACCTCGACGTCATCGTGGAACCCGTGCCGACGGCGCGCGATCGCTGGCTGTTGCCGGCGTTCGCCGCGATCGCTCTCTGCGCGGTCCTCGCGACGACCTTCGTGCGGCAGGTACCCGCGCGATCGGTCGTATTCGCTGCTCCAGTGTCGAGGCCGAGCATCCTCGAGAGCCTCCCGCCGGCGACCGGCATCCGGACCCTCGAGCTCCCGCGGACGCTGGCGACGTTGCAGGTGCGCACGCAGATCTCGGGCGTGACCGGGCTCGCGAGCATGGACCTGAGCGATGGATTCCGCGATCTCTATCGCTTCGCCGACGGCCGGCTGCTGATCGTCCTGGAGTATCCGGACACCGCGCGGCGGTCGGCCGCGCCGCCCGCGAACGCGTCGCAGGCCGAGCACCGCGTCGCGGTGCGCGGTGTCTCGGGCATCGGCTACGAGACCGCGACCGCGACGTTGCCGCTCGCGATCGCCTGGTGGTCCGACGCGATGCAGTACGTCGTCGGCGGCGCGGGGTTCACCGAGGACCAGCTCGTTCAGCTCGCGTCACAGCTGCGATAAGGTCTGCGCAGTGTCAGTGGAGGTGATCGAATGACGAAGGTGAAGGCCGCGCTCGTGCAGACGGCCTGGACCGGCAGCAAGGACTCGATGGTCGAGCGGCACCTCAAGCACATCGATGACGCGGCGAAGCAGGGGGCGCAGGTGATCTGCCTGCAGGAGCTCTTCTACGGCCCGTACTTCTGCCAGGTCGAGGACAAGAAGGGCTACGCGTACACCGAGAAGATTCCCGACGGTCCCACGACCAAGCTGCTCCAGGAGCGCGCGAAGAAGCACTCGATGGTGATCATCGCGCCGATGTATGAAGAGGATCAGCCGGGCATCTACTACAACACCGCCGCGGTCATCGACGCCGACGGCAAATACCTCGGCAAGTACCGCAAGACGCACATCCCGCACCTGCCGGGCTTCTGGGAGAAGTTCTACTTCCGTCCGGGCAACATGGGCTACCCGGTGTTCGACACGGCGGTCGGCAAGGTCGGCGTGTACATCTGCTACGACCGTCACTTCCCCGAGGGCGCGCGGATGCTCGGCCTGCACGGCGCCGAGCTCGTGTTCATCCCGTCCGCGACCTCGCGCGGGCTCTCGATGCACCTTTGGTTCATCGAGCAGACGGCGCACGCGATCGCGAACGGCTACTGGGTCGGGACGATCAACCGCGTCGGTATCGAGAGCGAGTACGGAAAGAACGAGTACTACGGCTCGTCGTACTTCGCCGACCCGCGCGGCAAGATCGTCGCGCAGGCCTCCGACAAGGACGAGCAGCTGCTCGTCACGGACCTCGACATGGATCTCGTGCGCGAAGTGCGCGACACCTGGCAGTTCTACCGGGACCGCCGGCCCGACATGTACGGGGACGTCTCGGCGCCGTAGTGGCGGTGCGTCCCGCGCTCAATCACATCGGCGGCGCGTGGGTCGAGTCCTCCTCCCACCTCACGGTCGAGGATCGCGATCCGGCCCACAGCGACCGGGTCATCGCGAACGCGACGGCCTCGACCGCGGCTGATGTCCGCTACGCGATCGATGCCGCAGCGAAGGCGTTCCCGGAGTGGCGGGCGACACCCGCGCCGCAGCGCGGCGACATCGTGCGCAAGGCTGCCGATCTCATGGAGCGCCGGCGCGACCAGCTCGCGCGCCTGCTCACGCAAGAAGAGGGGAAGGTCCTGGCCGAGTCGTTCGCCGAGGTCGACCGCGCGATCGCGAACGTGCGCTTCTCGGGCAGCCAGGGCACCCGTCTGGTCGGGGAGACGATCCCGTCGGCGCAGCGCGGCACGCTCATCTACACGACGCGCGAGCCGCTCGGCGTCGTCGCGTGCGTCACGCCGTGGAACTTCCCGATCGCGATCCCGGCGTGGAAGATCGCGCCCGCGCTCGTGGCCGGCAACGCCGTCGTGTTCAAGCCGGCGTCGCTCACGCCGCTCTGCGCGACCGAGGTCGTGCAGTGCTTCCTCGATGCCGGCCTTCCCGACGGCGTGCTCAATCTCGTGCTCGGGTCCGGCGAGGCGCTCGCGAGCGCGCTCGTCGACGACGAGCGCATCAAGGCCATCTCGTTCACCGGCTCCTCGGCCGTCGGTCGCGCGCTCTACGCGCGCGCCGCGCAGCGGCTCTGCAAGGTGCAGCTCGAGATGGGTGGGAAGAACGCGGTCATCGTGCTTGCCGACGCCGATCTCGAGAAGGCCGCCGAGAGCGTCGCGGCCGGCGCGTTTGGCGCGACCGGGCAGCGCTGCACCGCCACGAGCCGCGCGGTGGTCGCGAAGCCGCTTCTCGCGGACTTCGTGAAGCTGCTCGGCACGAAGGCCGAGTCGTTCATGCCCGGTGACGGCCTCATCGAAGGCGTGAAGATGGGGCCGCTCGTCGACGCCTCGCAGCTCGAGAAGGTGCGGGCGAAGATCGCCGATGGCAAGCGCGAGGGCGCGAAGGTGGTGCGCGACGGCACCGATGCGGGCATCGACGGCGGGTATTTCGTCGCCCCCACGATCTTCACCGAGGTCGATCCACGGATGAGCGTCGCGCAAGACGAGATCTTCGGTCCGGTGGTGAGCGTTATCCCGGCGGACGACCTGGAGTCCGCGCTCGCGAAGGCCAACGCCGTGGGCTACGGGCTATCGTCGGCCATCTACACGCGCGACCTCCACTCGGCGTTCCGGTACGCCGAGGCGTCCGAGGCCGGCATGCTCCACGTGAACCTGCCGACGCTCGGCGGCGAGGCCCATGTGCCGTTCGGCGGCGTGAAGGACTCCGGATTCGGCGACCGCGAATGCGGGACCGCGGCGTTCGACTTCTTCAGCGAGCTGCGAGTCGTGTACGTCGGGTATTAGCTGCCCCGAGTGCGGCGCCGCCGGCGCCGCGACGAGCGACGCGTGCGAGCTGCGGTTCCAGTCTCTCGGGATGGAGCGGTTCGACGACTCCGAGCTCGCGGCCGACTGGCGGACCATCGTCGACTGCTACTCGGTGCAGCACGACAAGTACATCCTCTCAGCCCGGTCGCTGGCCGCGCATCTGACCGGGGTCTGCATCGCGGTCGAGCATCGCGGCGACGCGGCCCTGCTTCGCGCGGTCCAGGGGTGGCTCGGTCGCACGCGGGATCTCGCGAAGCCCGCTGTGCCGTCGCGGCGCGGCGACGTCACGATCGATGACGTGATCACGGCCGCGCCCGAGGAGCGGCACGCGGTCGTGGGCTGGTGGGCGGCCGCGGCGTGGGCAGCGTGGGCCGAGCATCAGGGGCTCGCGCGCAGCTGGATCGCCGCGGCGAGCGGCAGCTAAGACGTACGATGCCGGCCGCATCGACGTTGCGGAGGCTGCGAATGCTTGGCGATCACCCGGTGTTCCCGATCGTGTTGTCGACGGACCTCGCGTTGAGCCGGACGTTCTACCGCGACACGCTCGGACTCGAGATCCTGCGCGAGGATGCCGAGCGGATCATGTTCCGCTGCGGCGGCGGATCGGTCCTCGCGGTGAGCCGGAGCACGACCGGAACGTCTGATACCCAGACCCAGGTCGCGTGGCGCGTCCCAGACCTCAAAGCCGAGCTCGCTGAGCTGCGCGCTCGCGGCGTGACGATCCAGGAGTACGAGCCGCCCGACCCAAAGACCGTGGACGGGATCGCCGACATGGGCTTCGCCTGGGCGGCGTGGATCGTCGATCCGCACCGCAACGTCCTCGGGATCATCCAACCGAAGGCTCCCGCGCCGCGCAGTGCGAGCTAGGAGGCCTTCACTCCCGCGACGAGGCTCGCGACCGCTGCCTTCGCGTCGCCGAAGAGCATCTGCGTCTTGGGGTCGAGGTAGAGGTCGTTATCGATGCCCGCGAAGCCGGGCTTCATGCTCCGCTTGATCACGATGATCTGCTGGGCCTTGTCGACATCGAGGATCGGCATGCCATAGATGGGACTGCCCTTCGTGCTGCGCGCGGCGGGATTGGTCACGTCGTTCGCGCCGATGACGAGCGCGACGTCGGCGCGCGGGAACTCCGGGTTCACCGCGTCCATGTCCATCAGCTTCTCGTAGGGGACGTTCGCCTCGGCGAGCAGCACGTTCATGTGCCCGGGCATCCGGCCGGCCACGGGGTGGATCGCGTAGACCACGTTCACCCCGCGCGACTCGAGGAGGTCGGCGAGCTCGCGGACGTTGTGTTGCGCCTGGGCCACGGCGAGCC
Organism: Candidatus Limnocylindria bacterium; assembly: GCA_036569845.1. Classification (GTDB taxonomy): domain Bacteria; phylum Chloroflexota; class Limnocylindria; order P2-11E; family P2-11E; genus UBA4735. Next base: position 10,769 of record DATCPY010000044.1, read on the forward strand.
CGTAGCCGGGAACGATGATGACGTTGCGTGCGTACGCGAGGAGCGTCGCGGCGTCCTCCGCGGTAGTGGACCGCACGGTCCGCCCGTCGTCGGCGCGCATCGCGCCGCCCGTTTCGGCCCCGCCGGCCGGTGCCGCGCCGAAGGCGCCGAACAGCACGTTCGCGATCGATCGGTTCATCGCCTTGGACATGAGGCGGGTGAGGATCGTGCCCGATGCGCCGACGAGCGTCCCGGCGACGATGAGCAGCTGATTGCCGAGCACGAATCCGGCGGCCGCGACCGCGAGGCCGGTGAACGCGTTGAGCAGCGAGATGACCACCGGCATGTCCGCTCCACCGATCGGCATCACCAGGGCGACACCGAACAGGAGGGCGAGGATCGCGACGCCGGTCATGACCGCGAGCTGCGGAATGACCACCCAGCCCGCGACCGATGCGGTGAGCAGCAGCGAGAGCACGATCATCCCGCCGAACAGCACGCTCGTGACGATCTGCTGGCCCGAGTACTTGAACGCTTTCGGGGTGATGAGGCCCTGCAGCTTGCCGAACGCGATCGCGCTCCCGGAGAACGAGACCGCGCCGATCATGAGCCCGAGCATCGAGCTGATCGTCTCGCCGGGCGTGACGCCGGCGGCGGTGAGGCCGCGGCTGAGCTCGAGGATCGACACGAGGGCGGCCGCGCCGCCGCCCGCGCCGTTGAACAGCGCGATCATCTGCGGCATCGCGGTCATCTTCACGACGCGCGCGCCGTAGAAGCCCGCGGTGCCGCCGACGAGGAGGCCCACGGCGGTGACGATGATGCCAGTGGTCCCGTAGCTCTGGAACTCGATGTCGAAGAACGTCGCTGCGACCGCGAGGAGCATGCCGGCCGCCGCGATCCGGTTGCCGTTCACCGCGGTCTTCGGTCCCGAGAGCCCCTTCAAGCCGAGGACGAACGTCACCGCGGCGATGAGGTAGGTGAGCGGGATGAGCGAGCGGAGGTCCACTACGGCTTTGGTCCGGGCTTCTGCCCCGGCTTCTGCTTGAACATCGCGAGCATCCGGTCGGTCACGACGAAGCCGCCGACGACGTTCGCTGCACCGAGCACGACCGCGAAGAACCCGAGTGCCAGCCCGACCGGGCCACCGACCGCCGCGGACACCAGCATCGCGCCGATGACGATGATCCCATGGATCGCGTTCGCGCCCGACATGAGCGGCGTGTGCAGCGTCGAGGGGACCTTCGAGATGACCTCGAAGCCGACGAAGATGGCGAGGACGAATACGTACAGCCCGACGATCGCTTCGGCGCTCATGCCTTCTCCATCGCGGCCTTCGTCGCTGCGTGCACGACCTCGCCCTGATGCGTGATGAGCGCGCCTTTGATGATCTCGTCCTCGAGGTCGAGCGCGAGCGCGCCATCCTTCACCAAGAGGCCGAGGAGCGCGCCGACATTGCGCGAGTACAGCTGGCTCGCGTGGACCGAGACCGTGCTCGGCCAGTTGACCTCGCCGTGGATCGTCACGCCCTCGCGCACGATGGTCTCGCCGGGCGAGGTGAGCTCGCAGTTGCCGCCCATCTCCGCGGCGAGGTCGACGATCACCGAGCCGGGCTTCATCGCTTTCACCATGTCGGCGGTCACGAGGATCGGCGCGCGCCGGCCCGGTACGAGGGCCGTCGTGATGACGACGTCCGCGTCCTTCACGTGCTTACCGACCAGCTCCTGCTCCTTGCGGTGCGCTTCCTCCGAGAGCTCCTTGGCGTAGCCGCCGGTGCCTTCGCCCTGCTCGCCGAGCTCGATCTCGAGGAACTTGCCACCGAGGCTCTGGACTTGCTCCTTCACCACCGGACGTGTGTCGAACGCCTCGACGACCGCCCCGAGCCGGCGCGCCGTCGCGATGGCCTGGAGGCCCGCGACGCCCGCGCCGAGGACGAGCACGCGCGCGGGCGTGACCGTGCCAGCGGCGGTGGTGAGCATCGGGAAGAACTTCGGGAGCGAGTTCGCCGCGACGACGACGGCCTTGTAGCCGGCGATGTTGCTCTGGGACGACAGGGAGTCCATGGACTGCGCGCGTGTGACACGCGGGATCGCATCCATGCTGAAGGCGGTGGTGCGCTTGCCCGCGAGGGCTCGCACCGCGTCCTTGTTGGTGAGCGGCTGCAGCGTCGCGACGAGCGCGGCGCCCTCGCGAAGGAGGGCGATCTCCTCGACCGACGGCTTTTGGACCTTCACGACGAGATCCGCGGCGAAGGCGGCGTTGCGGTCGCCGACGGCCGCGCCGGCGGTGCGGTATGCCTCGTCGCTGTGTCCGCTTCCGGTGCCGGCGCCGGACTCGACGACGACCTCGGTCCCGGCCTTGGTCAGCTTCCCGACGGCCTCCGGCACGAGCGCGACGCGCCGTTCGCCGGGCACGGTCTCTCGCGGCACTCCGACCTTCATCTGATGGCGAAAAGTTAGCAGGTCAACGCGGCCGTCGCCGGGATGCGTTAACGCGAGGCGGTCGCGGTCTTCTCCGTCAGGCCGAGGCCCCGTTTCGCGTCCGCGATCGGCAGTTGCCACAAGACCGACTGCCAGGCCAGCTTGAACCCGAGGTCGGTATTGATGCCGAGCATCTGCGCGTTCGTGTTCGCGTTGCCGGTGCGGATGTACTTCGCGGCCGGCAGCTCGCGCAGGATGCGATCGAGCATCACCGCCTTCATCCAGAGCCCAAGCCGGTGGCCGCGGTGCTCTCGCGTGACCGCCGTGCCGCCCTGCCAGATGACCCACGGCTGCTTGGGGTCATGTGTGATGTCGGTGAAGCCGACGCCGTCGCCGGTCTTCTCGTCGATGGCAACGAGCAGCCACGCGGTCGAGCCGATCTGCTTGATCCAGGACTCGCGGTCATGGATCTGCTCCTCGGTCAGCTTCCAGTCGCCCATCTTGAGATCGCCTCTCGGCATGTCGTTGATCCCGTTCGCCGCCTGGATGTACGGTCCGATGAGCCCGGGCGGCACGACGTTGTCGGCGCGCTCGAGGCGGTAGCCGGCCGGAGCGAGCTTCGCCCATTCGGCGACCTTCGCGCGGTCGACGTCCGCGAGCACGAGCTGGTTCGTCTTCATCGGCAGCCCGGCCTGCGCTCCGATCTTCTCGAGGAACAGCTCACCGCCCGGCGCGCGGTCATTCGTCATGCCCATGAAGAGCAGCTCGGGGTGCTGCCCATCTGCGGCGGCGACGAGCTCGGCGAAGACGGCACGACCGAGCCCCTTGCGGCGGTGGTCAGGGTGGACCGACACCTCGGTCCACGTCACGTGGGCGTTCTCGGGGTCGTTGAGGCTTCGGGACGTCGCGGCCCAGGCGACCACGCTGCCCTTCGTGTCACGGGCGCGCACGCGGGCGTGCCATTCGTTCGGCGAGGTCGCGCGGATGCGGGCCAGGATCGCGTCGAGCGGTCGCTCGGGGTCTTCCGGCACGATCTCCTTCGACATCCGCTGGAACAGGCGCGCCAGCGCGATCTGCTCGTCCTCCGGCAGCTCGGCCGGGGTCACGCGGTCGATGGTGTAGCCATTCACGTCCATGGCGGAAGCCTACCCGCCGACCGCCAGGGGACCATCAACCGCGATACGTTCGCGGTAGCATCGCGCCGCGACAAAGGGGAGGGCGATGGGGAAGACGCTCATCACCGGCGGCACGATCGTTACGGCCGCCGACACCTACAAGGCCGACGTGCTCATCGACGGCGAGAAGGTCGTCGCCATCGGCTCCGACCTCAAGGCCGCGGGCGCGAAGCGCATCGACGCGACCCGCAAGTACCTCATCCCTGGGGGCATCGACGTCCACACCCACATGGAGCTGCCCTTCGGCGGCACGATGGCGTCGGACGATTTCGAGACCGGGACCACCGCGGCGGCCTTCGGGGGCACCACCACGATCGTCGACTTCGCCGTGCAGGGCTTCGGCGAGCCGCTCGAGAAGGCCCGCGACGCCTGGATGAAGAAGGCGCGCGGCAAGGCCGTCGTCGACTACGGGCTGCACATGATCGTGCGCGACGTCTCGGACAAGGTGCTCCGCGAGATGGAGACCATGGTCAAGGACGGCATCTCCAGCTTCAAGCTGTTCATGGCGTACCCGGGTGTCTTCATGGTCGACGACGCCGCGATCTTCAAGGCGCTCGTTCGGAGCGCCGAGATCGGCGGGCTCATCTGCATGCACGCCGAGAACGGCGGGGTCATCGATGTGCTGGTGAAGAAGGCGCTGGCCGCGAAGCACACCGCGCCGAAGTGGCACGCGCTCACCCGCCCGCCGGAGGCCGAGGGCGAAGCGACCGGTCGCGCGTTCAGGCTCGCCGAGATGGCCGGGGGCGTGCCCCTCTACATCGTCCACCTGTCCGCGGCGCAGGCCCTCGACCAGGTGCGGCTCTTCCGCGACCGCGGGCTCCCGGCGTACGCCGAGACCTGCCCCCAGTACCTGTTCTTGAGCTACGACAACTACGAGGAGCCGGGCTTCGACGGCGCGAAGTACGTCATGTCGCCGCCGCTCCGCCCCAAGTGGCATCAGGACGAGCTGTGGAAGGGGTTGCAGAAGAACGACCTGCAGGTCGTGTCGACCGACCACTGCCCGTTCTGCATGAAGGAGGGCTTTGCGGGGATGCCGAAGCAGAAGGAGCTCGGACGGAACGACTTCTCGAAGATCCCGAACGGCGCACCAGGTGTGGAGACGCGCATGGCGCTGCTGTTCGACGGCGGCGTGGCGCAGGGCCGCATCACCGCGAATCGCTGGGTCGAGCTCACCGCGACGACTCCGGCAAAGATCATGGGCCTCTTCCCGCGCAAGGGGACGATCGCCGTCGGCAGCGACGCGGACATCGTGCTGTGGGATCCGAAGGCGACCCAGACCCTGTCGGCGAAGACTCATCACATGCGCGTCGACTACAACCCGTACGAAGGACGAAAGGTGAAGGGGAAGGCCACGACCGTGCTGTCGCGCGGCGAGGTCATCGTCGCCGACGGGAAGTTCCTCGGGAAGAAGGGCCGCGGCAAATTCCTGAAGCGCGGCAGCCCGTTGTTGCAGACGTAGTGCTCGCGCACGTCCTTCGGCACAACACCTGGGCGAACTTCACGCTGCTCGACTTCTGCCATGAGGTCG
>DATCPY010000045.1:0-6519 GCA_036569845.1 Candidatus Limnocylindria bacterium
TCGCCCCCGACAGCGCGACCCGCAACGTGCCCCCAAGCGGCGTCTTCGGCGTCGGTGACGGCGTGCTCGTCGGCGTGCTCGTCGGCGCGCTCGACGGAAGCACCACGGACGACGGGCTGGGCGACGGTGTCGGAGTGCTGCTCTGGCACGCGCCGGCGACCACTGCCAGTGCGACGAGGACGACGAGCGGCTTCATCGACTAGTCATACCACTGCCGCACTGGGTGCCTTACGCCAGGGACGACCCATGAATGGGTAGCGAGTAACGGCGCGCGCGATGGCCGGCAGCGGCGGGCTCGGCGGCCGGCGAGTTGAGCCGCTCTGCGGCGAGGCGCACACAAGGAACGAACGCAGGACCGCGATCCAAGCATCGCCGGACGCCGAGCCCGCCGCTGCCGGCCATCGCGCGTGAGCTAGACGCGCGAGCTACGCACCAGGGAAGTGGCAGGCCGCCCAGTGCCGCGGGGCATGCTCGATGAACTCCGGGTCGACCTCGGAGCAGATCTCTTGCGCCTTCCAGCACCGGGTGTGGAAGCGGCAGCCCGTCGGCGGGTTGACGGGGGAGGGCACGTCGCCGGTGAGGATGATCCGCTTGCGCTTGCCCTCGACCGCGGGGTCCGGGATCGGCACGGCCGACAGGAGCGCCTGCGAGTACGGATGCAGCGGGTGCTCGTAGAGGTCGACGCGGTCCGCGAGCTCGACGATCTTGCCGAGGTACATCACCGCGACGCGGTCGCTGATGTGCCGGACGACCGAGAGGTCGTGAGCGATGAACAGGTACGTGAGCTTGAACTTGTCCTGGAGCTCCTCGAGCAGGTTGATGACCTGCGCCTGGATGGACACGTCGAGGGCCGAGATCGGCTCGTCGGCGACGATGAACTCGGGCTCGACGGCAAGCGCGCGGGCGACGCCGATGCGCTGCCGCTGGCCGCCCGAGAACTCGTGCGGGTAGCGGTTCGTGAAGTACGGGTTGAGGCCGACGATCTTGAGGAGCTCCTGGACCCGCTCCGTCTTCGCCTTGCCCGACGCTAGGTTATGGACCTCAAGCGGCTCGCCGATGATGTTGCCGACGGTCATGCGCGGGTTGAGCGACGCGTAGGGGTCCTGGAAGATCATCTGCATCCGGCGGCGCATCTTTCGCATCTGCTCGCCGCCGAGCTTCGTGAGCTCGACACCGTCGAACTTCACCTCGCCCGATGTCGGCTTGTATAGCTGGAGGATCGCGCGGCCGGTCGTGGACTTGCCACAGCCGGACTCGCCGACGAGGCCAAGGGTCTCGCCTTTCTCGACGAAGAAGTCGATGCCATCGACCGCGCGCACGGCGCCGACCTGGCGCTGGAAGATGATCCCCTGGGTCAGCGGGAAATGCATCTTGAGGGCCTTCACGTCGAGGAGGTTCTTGCCGCTGTCGAAGGTCGCCGTCGACCGGCTGCGCTGGATGAACTGGTCCTGCTGCACAGCCATCGTCTAGTTCTCCTTCTTGCCCTTGTCCGTGTCGTCCGCGGCCTCGACGCGCTTGATCTCAGGCGGCAGGTCCGCGACCTCGAGCTTGATCGCCTCGAGCTCCTTGGCGCTGCCGATGTCCTGGCGCCAGTCCGTGTCGACGAGCCAGCCGCCCTCTTGGGTGCCCCAGCAGCGGGCATCGTGATCGGCCTTCGCGTTCGGGATGTGCTTCAGATCGGGCGGGGTCGTCGCGCAGATCTCGCGGCGGTACTGGCAGCGCGGCTCGAAGCGGCAGCCCGGCGGTGGAGCGATGAGGTCCGGCGGCAGTCCTTCGATCGGGACCAGCTTCGCCTTGCGGGACTCATCGAGCCGCGGGATCGAGCGCAGCAGACCCCACGTGTACGGCATCTTCGGATTCGCGAAGAGCTCCGAGGTGTCGGCCTTCTCGACGATCTGGCCGCCGTACATGACGTGGATGCGCTGGGTCATGCCGGCGACCACGCCGAGGTCGTGGGTGATGAGGATGAAGGCCGTGCGGAACTCGCGCGCCAGGTTCTTCAGCAGATCGAGGACCTGGGCCTGGATCGTCACATCGAGCGCGGTCGTCGGCTCGTCGGCGAGGATGAGCTTGGGGTTGCACGACAGGGCCATCGCGATCATCACGCGCTGCCGCATGCCGCCCGAGAACTGATGGGGGTAGTCGTCAGCGCGCTTCTTCGCGCTCGGGATGTTCACGAGCTCGAGGAGCTCGATGGTCCGCTTCTTCGCCTCGGCCTTGTCCATCTTCAGATGGAGCTCGAGGGCCTCGGAGATCTGACGGCTGATCGTGAGGACCGGGTTCAGGCTCGTCATCGGGTCCTGGAAGATCATCGCGATGTTGTTGCCGCGGATGGAGCGCACGTCGTCGTCGTCCATCTTCAGGATGTCCTGACCGTCGAAGACGATCGAGCCATCCACGATCTTGCCGGGCGGCATCGGGATCAGGCGCATGAGCGACAGCGCGGTCACCGACTTGCCGCAGCCGGACTCCCCCACGATGCCGAGCGTCTCGCCGGCAGCCAGCTCGAAGGACACACCGTCGACGGCTTTGACGACGCCGTCTCGCGTGAAGAACTGCGTTTTGAGGTCCTTGACCTCGAGCAGCTCAGGCACGTGGTCTCCCCTTCTTCCCTGCCGTCACCACGGATCTACGAGACGCGGAGTCTACGCAACGTCGGCTAGGTCTTCATTCGGGGGTCGAGAGCGTCACGCAGGCCGTCCCCGAGGAACGTGAACGCGAGCATGACGACCGAGATGCAGACCGCCGGCAACATGACCGGCCACGGGCTCTGCGCGAAGACGATGAAGCCCTCGTTGATCATGACCCCCCAGGTCGGCGTCGGCGGCTTGATCCCGATGCCCAGGAACGACAGCGTCGCCTCCGCGAGCATGTACCCCGGGATCGAGAACGCCAGCGACACGATCACCGGGGCGAGGGCGTTCGGGAACAGATGGCGGATCATGATGCGGCGGGTAGGCACCCCGATCGCTCGTGCGGCTTCGACGAACTCCTTCTCCTTGAGCGACAGCACCTGGCCGCGGATGAGCCGGGCGAGCCCCACCCAGCTCACGATCGCGAGGGCCAGGAACATGAGCATCAACCCGCCCAGCACCTCGCCCAGCGCGGTATTACGCAGCGCGGCCATGATGATGATGAGGAAGAGAAGGTCCGGGAAGGCGTAGACGATGTCGGTGAAGCGCATCAGCAGGTTGTCGACCCAGCCGCCGTAGAACCCGGCCAGCATCCCTAACGACAGCCCGATGGCGAAGGTCAGGGCCGTCGGGATGAAGCCGACGACCATCGAGACCCGAGCGGACCAGATGAGGCGGCTCAGGATGTCGCGGCCGAGCTCGTCGCTGCCGAGCAGGTAGCGAGGATTGGTGTACTGCGTGCCCGTGAAGAGCGGATCCATGTTGTTGAGCTTCGTGTTCTGGACGACCGGATCGTACGGCGCGATGAGCGGGGCGAAGATCGCGAGGATCCCGGCGAAGATGACGATCGCGAGCCCGATCATCGCGGCCTTGTTCCGGCGCAACCGATAGAACGCATCGCCCCACAGCGAGCGCTGCTTGCGGACGAGGAGATTGGCGTCGATCGCCCGTTGCTGCGCGGCGGTGGTGATGGTCGCCACTACTTCGCCAGCTTGATACGCGGATCGAGGATGCCGTACACGATGTCGACGCTGATGTTCGCCACCATGATGAGGAACGCATACAGGAGCGTCGTCGCCATGATCACCGGGTAGTCGCTCTGGTTGATGCTGAGGACGTACAGCCGCCCGATGCCCGGCACGCTGAACAGCTGCTCGATGATGAACGATCCGGTGATCAACCCAGCGGTCGCGGGTCCGATGATCGTGGCGACCGGGATCATCGCGTTCTTCATGACGTGGCCGACGATGACGACCTGCTCACGCAGGCCCTTGCTGCGCGCCGTACGGACGTAGTCCTGACGGATGGCCTCGAGCATGCTCGCCCGCGTGATCCGCGTGATGAACGCCGCCGGGCCGAGCGCCAGGACGATGGTCGGCAGGATCATGTGCCTGACATCGCCCCACCCGACGATCGGAAGCAGGTGTAGGTCGACGGCGAAGATGAAGATCAGGAGGATGCCGATGACGAACGACGGGATGGTGTACCCGATGGTCGCGAAGAACAGGCTCCCGTAGTCGACCATCGAATTCTGTTTCAACGCGCTGATGACGCCGAGCGGGAGCGAGATCGCGAGCGACAGCAGGAGGGCCTGGACCCCGAGCTGCGCCGTGACCGGGAGCCCTTGCCCGATGATCTCGGTGACCTGACGGTCCTTCACCAGGCTCGAGCCGAAGTCGAGCCGCAGGGCGTTGCCGAGGAAGAGCGCGAACTGCTCGGTGACCGGCCGGTCGATGCCGTAAAGCCGGTTCAAGCGATCGATGGCCGCCTGGGGCAGTGGCCGGTTCTCGTTGCGGTCGAAGGGCGAGCCTGGCGACGCGCGGGTGAGACCGAAGGTGATGACGGCGACGAAGAACATCGTCGGGATGATCAGGAGCAGCCGCCGGATGGTGTATTGGAGCATCGGGTGGTCTTGAGGGCCCTCCTGACGAGCGAATTCGCCTCTTCGCGAGTGTATACCGGGGCACAGTCCGTACGGTTCGCGCTCAGCGCAGGTTCGGGCCGTCGCGACGAGCGCTTGCCAGAAACGTCACCGGGCCGGCCTTGCGGCCGGCCCGGTGGATGTCTCCAGATCGATCTGGGCTACTGCTTCTTGGACACCGAGATCGCGGTGATGTCCATGATGCCGATCTCGAAGTCGAGCGCGGTGTCCGTGACACCGTGCACGTACGGCTTGAGCAGGTACTTCGAGGCTGACGCGTACACGAACGCGACCGGCGCGTCCGCGGTCAGGAGCTTCTGGGCCTGGATGTAGAGGTCGTCACGCTTCTTCGGGTCGACTTCCTTGTCGGCCTGCCGGGTCAGCGTGTCGAACTGGGTGTTCTTCCAGCCGACGTGCGAGACCGTCGAGGTCGAGAGGAAGACGGTGGTGAGCCAGTCCTGCTGGTCCGGGTAGTCAGCGCACCAGCCAAGGAAGAAGAGCTGCGGAACGGTCTCCGCCTTCTTCACGATCTGGGTGTACGTGGTGCTGGCCACCGGGTCGGCCGCAATGTCGAGGCCGAGGTTGGTCTTCCACTGCTGCAGGGCCCACTCGATGCGGGTCTTGCTGCGGGCGGAAGCGGAGTACGTGAACTTGATGCCGGTCAGCTCAGGCTTGCCTGCGAACGTCGAGCTCGCAAGGAGGGCCTTCGCTGCCGCGACGTCAAATGACTGGGTGTGGTCGTTCGGGTCGTACCCGGGGAGGCCCGGCGGCAGGAACGACTCGGTCGCCTTGCCGACGCCCGCGAGGACGTCGCTGATGTAGGCAGCCCGGTCGAACGACTTCGCGAAGGCCATCCGGACCTTCGGGTCCGTGAACGGCGCCTTCTGGGTGTTGAAGCCGTAGTAGAAGGTGCAGGATCCAGGGACGTCCCGGAGCTGCGCCTTGAGGTCAGGGTCGCTGTTGACGGTGCGGAGGTCCTCCGCAGCCGCGCCGACCGCGTCGAGCTCGTTGTTCCGGTACGCAGCGAAGGCGACGGCGCCTTCGTTGATCATGACCTTGGTCCACTTCTTGAGCCCGGCCGGCTTGCGGTAGTTGTCGTTGCGCTCGTAGACCATCTTCTCGTTGTGCTTCCACTCGGTGAGCTTGAACGGTCCGTTGCCGATGAACGTCGCCGGCTCGGTCCACTTGTCGCCACCCTTGGTGACGTCCGACTCACGCGAGGGAGCGCCGACCCACAGGGCGGCGATCGAGTTGAAGTACGGCGCCTGCTCGGTCAGCTTGAAGGTGATGTCGCTGCCGCTCGTGGTGATGCCGAGCTTGGCCTTCGCGGCCGCGAGCTCAGCCGGCGTCGCCTTCTTGGCGTCGGTGTTCGAGTAGTCCTCGCACCCGACGATGATGTAGCCGGTGAACGCGTAGTCGCCACCGACGTTCGGGTCGCAAAGACGGGTGAACGCGAACTGGAAGTCCTTGACCGTGAGGGGCGATCCGTCGGAGTACTTGAGCCCGTCACGGAGCGTGTAGGTGTAGGAGAGCCCGTCGGACGAGACCTTGGGCTGATCCTTCGCGGCACCGGGGATCGGCTTCAGCGTCTTCGCGTCGAGGGCCATCAGGGCCTCGAACACCATCATCGTCTGGCCGACCTCACCGACGAAGGACTCCTTCTGCGGGTCGATCGTGTCCGGCTCGCTACCCATGTTGGTGTTGAACTCACCATTCGGGTCAGCGGCCGCGTTGCTGCTTGCGTTGTTGCCCCCTTGGTTGGCCTGGCAGGCCGTCACGATCATCGAGACCGAGACGAGCAGGACCAGGATCGACCAGAGGTGTGAACGGCGCTGGATCATTCGCTCCCTCCAATGTTGTGGCACGCGACGCGTGTATCTGCTGGGTACGAGAACGGGGGTCGCCACTGCGACCGATTCGGGTCACCTGACCCATCTTGAAGCCGGGCTCCCTCCGCCTCCCTTC
>DATCPY010000046.1:0-12063 GCA_036569845.1 Candidatus Limnocylindria bacterium
GCGCTTCGCGTCGACCCGCTTCTGGCAGTAGGCGTAGAGCGCGTCGAGCACCGGCCGCGAGGCCTCGCGCTGTTTTTGGTCATCCGGGTAGTGGACGTGGCGGAGCCCGTCGAGCACCGCCTCGATGCCGATCGACTCCGGCGTCAAGGTCTTGTCGGCGGTGTCCGCGCCGCGAATGATCTTGGCCATGTCCGCCATCGCATGGTCGTTATCCAGGCCGTACGTGTGCACGAACGCGTCGAAGCTGCACTCCGCTCCATGGTGGCCGAGCTCGGCATCCTTCACGTCGTACGGCGTCGCCCCGCGTTTCTGGGCCTCGCTCGCCACCTGATCGGTCGGCACGTAGATGAACTCGGCCTGTTTGTCGACGAACTTCTCGATGAGCCACGGGCACGCGACTCGATCCACATGCGGGTGCTCGCGGGTGATCCATTTCACGTTCGTCCTCCTACGCGGTCTTGATCATGAACGACGACGTCACCAGTTGCCGCGATGCACGACTTCGGACGCGGGCTTCTTGCCCACGATCTTGAGGGACGGCGACGGTCGGTCCGTGGACGCCTTGTGACCGATCGCGACCGTGCCGACCGCGGTGTACTCGTCCGGGATGCCGAACGCCGTGCGGAAGCCGGCCTGGTCGAAGATCCCAAAGAACACCGCGCCGAGACCGGCGTCGACCGCGGTCTGCAGGATCAGCAGCGCCGCCATCCCGACATCGATGTCCCAGTACGGGACCGGCCAGCGCTTCTCGTCGCGGTCAGCCCAGCCCTTATCTGGCCTCGCGTAGCGATCGAGATAGGCGCTCTTGTTCGACAGACACACGACGATCGCGGCGGCGTTGAACATTCCCGGCCAGCCGAAGTCCGCGCGTCGCTCCGGCGTCATCGTCGTGTTCCAGTAGCGCTCGGTCTCCGCTTTCCCGTTCAGCACGAGGAACGCCCAGCCCTGGCTGAAGCCGGCCGAGGGCGCGCGCTGCGCGTTCGCGATGATCCGCTCCAACACCTCCCGATCGATCGGCCGGTCCTCGAAGGTGCGCACCATCTTCCGCTTGCGGACGACATCCTGGAACTCCATACCCCGACAATGTACGAATGCCGACCCAACGCGTGCAGATCGTCGAAGTGAGCCCACGCGACGGGCTCCAGGCCGAGGAGCGAACGCTCCCGACGGCGACCAAGCTCGAGCTTCTCGACCGCCTGGCCGATGCCGGCCACACCGCGATCGAAGCGACCTCGTTCGTGAGCCCGACCGCGGTGCCTCAGCTCGCCGACGCCGACCTGCTCATGAAGCAGCTGCGGCGGCGGCCGGGCGTTCGCTACCCGGTGCTCGTTCCCAACGCCACGGGCCTCGAGCGCGCCGTCGCCGCGGGCGCCGACGAGATCGCCGTCTTCGTCTCGGCGAGCGAGAGCTATTCGCGGAAGAACCTGCGCCGCGGGCGCGATGAGGCGATCGCCGGGTCGCTCGCCGTGGTCGCGGACGCGAAGGCACGCGGCCTGCGGGTGCGAGCGTACGTCTCGATGGTCATCGCCGATCCCGACGACGGTCCGACCGATCCGGCCGCCGTCGCGGCGATCGGAGCGCGGTTCCTTGCAGCGGGCGCAGATGAGATCTCCCTCGGTGACACCATCGGCGCCGGAACGGCGACGCACGTCCGCGCACTGCTTGCCGCGCACCGCGACGCGAGGGTCCCGATCGACCGCCTCGCGGTCCACTTCCACGACACCTACGGACAAGGGCTCGCGAACGTGCTGACCGCGATCGAGCTCGGCGTCACGGTCGTGGACGCGAGCATCGGCGGCATCGGTGGCTCGCCCTTCGCGAAACGGGCGAGCGGCAACCTCGCGACCGAGGACGTCGTCTGGATGCTGGACGGGATGGGCATCACGACCGGTGTCGATGTCCGCAAGCTCGCCGAGACGACCACGTGGATGGCGCAGCAGCTCGGTCGCGAGCTCCCCGGCCGCGCGGCCAGGGCCCTCTCGGCATGATCGAGCTGTTCCGCATCTTCCGCGAGGGGATCGCGGCCGTGCTCGCGATCGTGTCCCAGCACGAGTACCTGGCACTGTTCGGCATCGTCGCGACCGAAGAGGCCGGCGTGCCGCTCCCGGCACCGAGCGACCTCGTGATCATGTTCTACGGGGATCGCGCGCGCGGTGACCTGGGCAGCCTCGCGCTCGTCGTGCTCACCTGCGCGGCCGCATCGACGTTCGGCACGCTCATCCCCTACCTCGTCACGCGCAAGTACGGCGACGCGGCCGCGCACCGCATCGCCGGCTGGATCGACGTCGACCCAAAGAGCGTCGACGAGTGGGAACTGCGCATCGCGAAGCGCGGCTTCGTCGCGATATTCATCGGCCGGCTCATCCCGGGACTGCGGGTCGCGATGTCGCTGATCGGCGGGACCGCGAAGGTCCCGCTCTTCGAGTTCTCGGCTGGGGTCTTCGCGGCGGGGATCATCTATTGGAGCTTCTGGACCGGCCTCGGCGCGCTGTTCGGCCCGACGGTGCGACGGCTGATCCCGCGCGCGTACATCGAATACATCGTCATCGGCATACCGGTGCTGTTCATCGGGTTCTTCCTCTATCGCTTCATCCGTGGGCGGCGTCGGCGCGCGCGTGCGAGCACCGCCCACTAGAGTCGGGCCGAGCCCACACACCGGAGGTATCGCCCCGTGGCCTACGAGAAGTTCGACAAGCTCGTCGCGGACCGCTCGAAGCAATGGACCGACGAGCTCAGCGACTACTGCCGCATCCCATGTGAGACCGCGCAGCTCCCCGAGCTGAAGCGCGGCGCGAAGTGGACCGCTGACCGGCTGCGCAAGGCGGGCGCGAAGGTCGAGATCATCGAGAAGCCCGGCGTGGCCCCGCTCGTGGTCGGCGAGATGGGCAGCGGAAAGCGGACCCTCATCTGCGTCCAGCACTACGACGTCCAGCCCGCCGCGCCGCTCGAGCTCTGGACGACACCGCCCTACGAGCCGGCGATCCGCGACAACAAGCTGTTCGCCCGCGGCGTGTCGGACAACAAGGGACAGTTCCTGATCCGCGTGCAGGCCGCGGAGGCCTACCAGGACGCGATCGGTCCGCTGCCGATCAAGATCCGCTTCCTCGTCGAGGGCGAGGAGGAGTCGTCCAGCCGGCACTTCAACTCGATGCTCCAGGAGCGGCCCGATCTCACCGCCGGCGACGGCTCGCTGCAGGAAGGCGGCGGCCTCGACGCGCAGGATCGCCCGACGCTCATCTGCGGCGTCCGCGGGATCCTGTACGTCGAGCTGTCGGTGAAGACCTTGAACTACGACGCCCACTCCGGCGGCGCGTCGCTGTACGAGAACGCGGCCTGGCGGCTGGTCGAAGCGCTCGCCACGCTGCGCAAGCCCGACGGCACGGTGACGATCGATGGCTTCTACGACGATGTGCGCAAGCCGACCGACACGCAGATCGCCCATCTGAAGACGATCCCGTTCGAGGAGGCGAAGCTCAAGGCGATCTACGGTGCGGTGACCTTCGTCGGCAGCAAGACCGGCCTCGATGCGCAGATCGCGCAGCTCTTCGCGCCGACCTGCAACATCGCGGGCATCTGGTCGGGCTGGACCGGCAACGACGCCAAGACGATCACGCCGGCCGAGGCCCACGTGAAGATGGACATGCGCCTGGTGCCCGACCAGGATCCGGAGAAGATCGAGCGTCAGCTGCGCGCGCACCTCGACAAGCGCGGCTTCAACGACATCCTGATCAAGAACTGGGGCAGCGAGCATCCGTACTGGGGGCCGGTCGACGCGGCGATCGTGGACGCGGCCGAGCGGGCGTCGGTCGCCGTGTACGGATCGAAGCCGCTGCGGCTGTTCTCGAGCCCGGGGACCGCCCCGCAATACCAGGTGTGCAACCCGCAGAAGCTCCCGATGGTCGCGATCGGGTACAGCCATCCGGACTCGCGCGTGCACGCGCCCGACGAGAACGTGCGGCTCGACCTCATGCCCAAGGCCGCGATGACCCTGGGCCGCTTCTTCGATGAGTTCAGCCGAACGTAGCCTCGAGACCGAACGGCTCGTGCTGCGGCGCTGGCGCGACCTGGACCTCGATGGCTATGCGGCGATGAACGCGGATCCCGAGGTCATGCGTTTCATCCATGACGGACACGTCCACGATCGGGCGGAGGCCGAGGCGTCGCTCGACCGGATCCGCGCGCAATGGGACGACCACGGCTTCGGGCTGTGGGCCGTCGAAGGAAAGCACGACGGCTCATTCATGGGATTCTGCGGTGTCGGGTTCCCTCGATTCTTGCCCGCCCTCGCCACATCGCCGGAGATCGGCTGGCGGTTCATGCGGGCGCACTGGGGCAAGGGCTACGCGACGGAAGCGGCGCTCGCGAGCCGCGACGACTTCTTCGCGACCTATGACTTCGACCACCTGATCAGCCTCGCGTTCCCCGGCAACGTCGCGTCGCACGCGGTCATGCGGAAGATCGGCATGCATCGCGTCGCGGATGCCGTGCTGCCATCCGGCGCAGCGGTCTGGACGCACCGGCTCGACCGAGCGGACTGGAAGGACAGGTGACCGAAGCGATCGTCGTCGGTCTCGGCGCGGACGGCAGCGCCGCGGCCGCGCACCTCGCGCGGCGCGGCGCTCGAGTCATCGGGCTCGAGGCGTTCCCTCGCGGGCACACCAACGGCTCATCGGGCGGCCTGACCCGCGTGATCCGCCTTGCGTACTACGAGCACCCCGACTACGTCCCCCTGCTGAAGCGCGCCTGGACCCTCTGGCGCGAGCTCGAATCCGCGACCGGCCTGGAGCTGCTCCACCAGACCGGTGGCGTCTACGTCGGGCCCCGGGACGGGGAGCTCGTCGCTGGGTCGCTCCGGAGCGCTCGCGAGCACGCGCTCGAGCACGAGCTGCTCGATCCCGCGGCGCTGCGCGCGCGACTGCCACTGTTCCGGTTCGATCCGGAGTGGTGGGGACTCGCCGAAACGACCGCGGGCTACCTGCTCCCCGACAAGGCGATCGCCGCGCATCAAGCGCTCGCGGAGCGGCATGGCGCCGATCTCCGCTTCGAGGAGCGCGTGGCGGGGTGGACGCGCGATGGCGACGGTGTGCGCGTCACGACGGATCGTGGGACGTACCGCGCGGACCGGCTCGTGATCGCAGCGGGGGCGTGGAACGGGCGGCTGCTTCCCCGGATCGCGCCGCTGCTACAGGTGAAGCGCGTGCCGCTCTTCTGGTTCGAGCCGGTCGCGGAGCGAGACGCTCTCGCGCGCATGCCCGTCTACATCGTCGACTCAGGACTCGGTCACGGCTGCTACGGCTTCCCCTATCTGGCCGATCAGGGGTTGAAGATCGCGACCCACGGCGCGGGCACGCCCGCCGATCCGGACACGGTCGACCGCGAGGTCCATCCGGCGGACGAGGCGCCGATCCGCGAGTTCATCAGGCAGCGGCTGCCGGTGGCTGACGGCCCGGTGCGGATGACGAAGATCTGCATGTACACCGTCACGCCCGACGAGCACTTCATCCTCGACGTCGACGGCCCGGTGGCGTACGCCTCGGCCTGCTCCGGTCACGGGTTCAAGTTCGCGAGCGTGATGGGCGAAGTGCTGGCCGACCTCGCGCTCGACGGCGCGACCCGGCATCCGATCGCATTCCTGTCGGCGTCGCGGTTCGCTACGGTACGAGCGTGAAGCCGAAGCGCGGACCGATGGGCCGCAACGAGATCATCATCCGGCTCGTCCTCATCGCGGCGTTGATGACCTTCGTGTACTACCTGCTGTTCACCGGGGGCGGCCTCAACCGGTAACCCGCCCGCCCCCAATTCGCCCGGAGCGCTAGGTGAGGTCTCCCACGACCTAGGTCACAAATAGAGGCCCCCGACTAGGGTGCGCGGTGCTGAACCAAACACCGCTAGTCGGAGGGGCTTCTTTGTATCACTCAGCCGCGACCACGCCACGGATGCGCGCGTTCCTGGTCGTCGAGTCCGATCGGATCGGGGTGAGCCGGACCGCGCGGCAGTTGGGCGTGTCTCGTCGCACGATCTATCGCTGGCGCCACCGCGCGCCCGACTTCGCCGATCGGCCGTGCCGACCGCACCGCTCGCCGCAGCGTTCGACGGACGCGATCGAGAGCGCGGTCCTCGCGATACGGCTGGAGCAGCGCTGGGGTCCTGATCGGATCGGTCCGGTGCTCGGCCTGCCGGTGAGCACGGTCCATCGGATCCTGCGCCGGCACGGCGCCCACCGGCTCTCGCATCTGTTCCCGAAGCCGCCGCGGAGCTTTGGCCGGTTCCCAGCGCTCGCGCCGGGTGAGCTCATCGCCCTCGACATCAAGAGCCTCGGTCGGCTCGATCGCGGTGGGGGCAAACGCGAGTACGTCCACAGCTCGCAAGCCGGGCCGCTCGCGCTGGTCGGCTGGCGACACCTGCACGTCGCGATCGACCTGGCGAGCCGGTTCGTGCACGTCGAGCTGCGCGACAGCGTCGGCAACGCCGATACCCTGCCGTTCCTCGAGCACGCCCTGGCCGCGTTCGACGCGAAGGGCATCCGGGTCCGACGGGTCCTCACCGACAACGGTGCGGGGTACAAGCGGACGTTTCATGAGCACGCCGCCCTGCTCGGAATCCGCCACACCCGCACCAAGCCGTACCACCCCTGGACGAACGGCCGGGTCGAGCGCTTCAACCGCACGATCCAAAACGAGTGCCTCTACAGCCAGACCCTGCACACAGAAGCAGAGCGTGACCTTGCGGTCGCGCTCTTCGTGGCCTACTACAACCGCCAGCGTCCGCACATCGCACTCGGGGGACTCGCGCCACTGGACTGGCTAGACCGGTGGCGTGTGACCCAGGTCTATGGAGACCTCAGCTAGGTCTTCGGCAGCGCGTCGAGCTGGGCCTGGACCACGTCGCGCTGGTCCTCGTACTGGCGAGCGAGGTTGGCCCAATCGCCGGCCTGCTTGTCGGCCTCATCGGCCTTCGCGTTGAGCTTGTCCTTGAGCTCCCCCGTCGTGGCCGCCGCTGCCTGGTTGCGGAAGTCCACGGCCATCGTCGCGTAGCGGTCTGACTCCGACCACTTGTAGGCGATCTTGTCGTTGAGGTCGTTGATCGCCTGCTCGAGCTTCGCCCGCTTCGTCGCGGTGTCGTCCGGCTTCGGCGTCGCGACCGGCGTGACGGTCTTGCCGAGCGCCGCCAGCTGAGCGACGAGCTGCTCGTGCTGCGCCGTGTAGTCCTTCACGTAGCCCTGCCACTGCGCGGCGTCCTTGTCGGCCTGCGCGGCCTTCGCGAGGTACCGGTCGCGGTCAGCGCCGGTGACGCTCGCAGCCTTCGCGCGGTACTCGGCCGCAGCGTCGACGGACTGCTTCAGGAGACCCTGCTTGTAGACCAGCGTCGCGTCGACCTGCTTCAGCTGCTCCTCGAGCTTCGCGCGCTTCTTGGCGAGCTCGTCGGCGGGCGTCGTCACCGGCTTCTTGGCCGCCGCGTCCTTCTTGGCCTGGTCCTGACGCGCCTGCTCTTCCTTCTGGGCCCGCTCGAGCTTCGCCTTCGCGTCGGCTTCCTTCTGCTTCGCGGCGTCGATGCGCTGTTGCTTCACGCTCAGCACGTACTTCGCCTCGAGCTCGAGGGCCTGCTGCCTGATCGACTGGTACTCGGTCCGGAGCTGTTTCAACGACTTGTCGCATTCGGTCTCGACATGTGGCTGACGCTTGCGGGCCGTCGTGACGTCACCGACCGCGGCCATGCGCTCGGCCTGGCAGGCCTCACGAAGATCCGCCAGCGATGTCCGGAAATCGGCGATCGCCTGCTTCAGGTCGGCGAGACCCGGACCGGACGGGATGACGTCCTCGGGGTTCTGGTTGTCGTTGGCGCTGACCGATGTCGCCCCGGACGCCAACATGCCGACGGCCAGGATCGCGCAGAACGCCACTCGCAGAGCACGCATGCGGCCCACCTCCCGCTCGTTGCCTACCTAACGGCGAAAGCGGGCAAGCGTGCGCGGAGTACTTCGGTACCTCCGCCGCGTTGATTACGCGGCCGTGCGCCCTCGCTTGCGACCGCGGCTGCGTTTCCCGGCCGCAGCGTCGAGCCGCTGCTCGAGCTTCGTGACCTCGTCCTCGAGCTGCTTCGCGAGCTCGATGGCCTGCCGGGTCGGCACCGCGTCGGCGGATCCGATCGCGCCGATGAGCGCGCCGATCCGGTGATTCAACCGCACGCCGAAGTTGAGCGTGTCCTGCCGGCTCTTCGCCTTGGGCTGCATGAGCTGCCCCTCGATCGCGTCGAGCGTCCGTTTTGTCGCGGCTGTGGCACGTGGATCCTTCCGGGCTTCGCGCAGGCGGTTGACGGCCTTGTGGTCGCGATCGAGCAGATCACGCAGCTTCACGCGAAGCGCGAACTGCTCCTCGAGGTCCGCCTGCGTCGCGCCGATCCGCGGGTCCTTTCGGATCTCGAACTTCGCTTCGCTCTTCTCGCCATCGACGTCGAGCCGCGCGGTGTACGCGCCCGGCGCCGCGACGGCGCCCTTCAGCGAGCCTTCGAGCTGGTCCATCACCTGCGGCTCGTCGTCGATCTTTCCCGCGTCGGGGTAGCGCATGTCCCAGACGAACCGGTTCATGCCGGGCTCGACGGGCACGCGCGGCTCCTTGTCCTTCGGGTCGGCGTCCGCGGGCCGCTGCGTGTATGAGCGGACGGTCCGGCCGCGGGAGTCGAGGAACGTCAGGGTGATGTCCTTAGGTGCGCCGCGCAGGAAGTACGTGACGATGACGCCGTCCGGCGGGTTCTTGCCCGCGTCGAGGTTCGTCTCGACCTTGTCGCCATTCGGCCGCTCTTCGACGATCGAGGTGAAGATGCTGCCACCCGGATGGCGGTAGTTCTTCATCGGCGCAAGCTCGCTCTTGGACGAGAAGCCGCCGTAGGTCTTGTACCGGATGGTCGGGCGCGGCGTGAACAACCGGCTCTTCCCGGTCGCACGCTTGCGTGCGAGCTCGCGGACCGGCGAGAGGTCGTCGAAGACCCAGAACGACCGCCCGTGCGTCGCCAGGGCGAGGTCGCCATCCTTGACGATGAGGTCGTGGAGCGGGACGACCGGCAGATTCTTACCTTGCCACCTGGTCCAGCGCGCGCCGCCGTCGAGCGATACGAAGAGCCCGACCTCGGTGCCGGCGTAGAGCAGCCCGCGCACCTCGGGGTCCTCGCGCACGGCACGGACGAACGTGTCGGCGGGGATTCCTGCGGTGATCTTCGACCATGCCCGACCGTAGTTCTCGGTCTTGTAGATGTAGGGCTTGAAGTCGTCGTGCTTGTAGCGGTTCGCCGCCACGTACGCGGTCCCCGCGTCGTGCTGGCCGGGCTCGATGATGCTGATCAGCGTCTGCGCAGCGATGAGCCGCGGCGTGACGTTCGTCCATTTCTTGCCGTTGTCGCGCGACACGTGAATGAGCCCGTCGTCGCTCCCGGCCCACAGCACGCCCGGCTCGAGCGGCGATTCGGCGAACGCGAAGATCGTGGCGTGGTACTCCGCGCCGGTCTGGTCGAGGGTGATCGGGCCACCCGAGTCGCCGGTCGTCTTTGGGTCGTTGCGCGTGAGATCGGGGCTGATCTTGTCCCAGGTCGTGCCCTCGTCACGGCTGCGATGCACGTACTGCGATGTCGTGTAGAGGACGCTCGGGTCGTGCGGCGACAGTGCGACCGGCGCCGTCCAGTTGAAGCGGTACTTGATGTCCTTCGCCGCGATGCCGGACGACGCGTCCGGCCAGACGTTGATCGTGCGCACCTGCCCACTGCGATGGTCGCGCCGCGTGAGGAGGCCGGCGTGGTCCGCGGCGAACACGATGTTCGGATCGTCCGTCCGCACCGCGATGTGCCCGGCCTCGCCGCCACCGACCTCGTAGCAGTCCTGCCAGAGGATCCCGCTGAGCGATGAGCGCGTCGGTGACGAGATCGACGAGTTGTCCTGCTGCGCGGCGTAGAGGCGGTACGGCGTCTGGGTGTCGGCGGTGATGTGGTAGTACTCGGCCGTCGGCTGGTTGTAGAGCGAGGACCACGACGAGCCGCCGTTGAACGAAACGGTCGCGCCGCCGTCGTTGCCTTCGATGATGCGCTGCGGGTCCTTCGGGTCGAACCACATGTCGTGGTTGTCGCCGTGTGGGATCGTCTGACGCACGAAGGTCTTCCCGGCGTCGCTGCTGCGCCACGCGTCCACGTTCAGGACCCAGACCGTCTCCGCGTCCTGCGGGTCCGCGAAGATGTGCGTGTAGTACCAGGCGCGCTGGCGAAGCTCGCGATCCTCCGATCCCTTGGACCAGCTGGCGCCGCCGTCCTCGGAGCGGAACGCGCCGCCGTCGGTCGCCTCGACGAGGGCGAACACGCGATCTGGGCGCGACGGCGCGACCGCGACGGAGATCTTCCCGAGGACGCCCTTCGGCAGGCCGCGGTTGCGCGAGATCTCGGTCCAGCTGTCGCCGCCGTCGGTCGACTTGAAGAGCCCGCTGCCCTCGCCGCCGCTGATCAGCTGATGTGGCCGGCGGATGGCCTCCCACAGAGCGGCGTACACGATGCGCGGGTTCGTCGGATCGATGCTGACGTCGATGCCACCGGCCGCGCTGCCGCGTGACAGGACCTTCTTCCACGTCTTGCCACCGTCCCGTGTGCGGAAGATGCCGCGCTCTGGGTTGGGCCCGTGGGCGTGCCCGAGCGCGGCGACGTACGCGACGTCGGCGTCCTGCGGGTCCACGCGGACCTTGCCGATGTTGCGGGTGTTCTCGAGCCCGAGGTGGGACCACGTCTTGCCCCCATCGGTCGAGCGGTATACCCCGTCGCCGTGGGACACGTTGCCGCGGATGCACGCCTCGCCCATCCCCGCGTAAACGACGTTCGGGTCGGAGTTCGCGACCGCGATCGCGCCGACCGAGGCACGCTTGAAGAAGCCGTCGCTGACGTTGCGCCAGAACAGACCGCCGTCAGTCGTCTTCCAGACGCCACCGCCGCATGAGCCGAAATAGAAGGTGTTGCGTTCACGAGGGTCGCCGGCCACGGCTTCGACCCGACCGCCGCGGAACGGCCCGAGCTGCCGCCACTCCAGGCCATCCAGCGAGACCCCGGTCTGCGCGGCAGTGCGTGGCGGCATGTCCGTCCCTCCCCAAGTACGCTTCCCCCAGACCATAGTGAAATCTCGCAACCTGGGTTGCTAAGGAGTTCTCAGATGGAGTGGTTCGAGGAGCTCACGGGCATTTCTCCCGATGGCGGCAACGGCACATTCGAGGCGCTGCTCGCGGCGCTCGTCGGCGTCGCGATCATCGCGATCGCGGCCTACGTCATCTCGCGCCGCAGGACGACCGCCGCCCGCTAGCGGCGGACGCCGATCATCCGCTGGAACGCCAGCGCCGCGGTGAGCAACACGAGGCAGAGCGCCGCGATGTAGGGCCAGGCCCGGTCGAGCGCGATCGCGTTCAGGGCGAACAGCACGGCGGCAAGGGTCGCCATCGACGACGACGTCAGGTTCGGCAGGCTCCTGAGCGCGCCGCCGATGCGCAGCCACTGGCGCTGGAGCTGGAAGACCGTCAAGAACATCCAGATCGCCGACCGAGCGTCGCGATCCCGATGAGCAGGACCTCTGATGGCACGGCGGCATCGTATTTAGGCCCGATAACGCGCTATTGACGACCGAACGGGTGTTCCATATCGTCCGCACTCATGCGAACGGATGTGCGGTTTCCAGCGCGCACCTCCCTCGAGCAGATCCTCGACGTCTTCGAGCGCGATCCCGAATTCCTCAGCCAGGTCACCCACTGGGAGCGCCTGCCGTCGAAGGCACCGCGCTACGCGCCGTTCCCCGAGTGGCTCGACCCGCGGATCGCCCGGAGCCTGCGGGCGCGGAACATCGAAGCGCTCTACTCGCATCAGGCCGCCGCCCTCGACGTCGCGCACCAGAAAAAACACGTCGTCGTGGTCACGCCGACGGCCTCAGGGAAGACCCTCTGCTACGACCTCCCGGTCCTGGACGCGATCGCGAAGGATCCGTCGGCGCGCGCGCTCTACCTCTTCCCGACAAAGGCGCTCGCGCAGGACCAGCTCGCCGAGCTCGAGCGTCTGTCC
>DATCPY010000047.1:0-2151 GCA_036569845.1 Candidatus Limnocylindria bacterium
TCCTCGAGCGATCCGCGTGCGCCGTAGCGACCGATGAGCTCGGCCGGCGTGCCTTCTGCGACGAGCTTGCCGCCGTGCAGCACGCCGATGCGATCAGCGAGCCGCTCGGCCTCGTCGAGGTCGTGCGTGGTCAGGACGATCGTCGCGTCGTGTTCGTCCCGGAGGTCACGTACGAACGTCTGGACCTCCCGCTTGCTGCGGATGTCGAGTCCCGTGGTCGGCTCGTCGAGCAGCAGCAACGAAGGCGACGTGAGGAACGCGCGCGCGATCGCCACTTTCTGCTGCATCCCGCGCGACAGCTTCTCCAGGGGCTCGTCATGGCGTGCGACGGCGATGCCGAGCCGGACGAGGATCTCCCGTGACCGGACGCGTGCCTCCGGCGCGGGCACGCCGTACAGGCGCCCGGCGTACACCAGGTTCTCCATCGCGGACAGCTTTTTGAAGAAGGACGCCTCGACGGAGACGCGGTTGATGAGGCGCTTCACGGCGAGCTCGTCCTCGCGGATGTCGAGGCCGAATACCGTCACGGTGCCCTCATCGGCCTCGAGCAAGGTCGAGAAGACGCGGATGAGCGTGGACTTTCCGGACCCGTTCGCGCCGAGCAGCGCGTAGATCTCGCCGCGGCTTACCGCGAGCGTGACGTCGTCGACCGCCCGCACGTCCTTCCCGGACGAGCGGAAGCGCTTGACGATGCCCTGGGCGTGGAGCGCGGGACGGGACGTGCCGGCGGTGGGCGGCGTGAGTGCGTCGCGAACTGCGATGGCCACTGCGCGGACTCCTTTCATGCGAGGTCGGGAGCCCACTGCCTTCGGCGGTATCCGCCGGAATGAAAAAGACCGTGGGCTCGATGCCCACGGTCCGGAGGTCTAGCCGAGCGTCGAGCTCTAGCTGGGTCCGGTGGTGGGCAGGGTGCTCCGAGGACGTGCCCCGGAGGCGTCGGAGCGGACGAAGGTGCTGAGAAGATCCATTGCTACCGAGCGGCCCTGCCTTTCGAAGTCTTCGCCACTTCTGGCGAGCGCGATGACGTTACCGAGTCGCCTGCTCGCCGTCAAGCGCGGATTGGCCAGCGTGATGCTGTACCCCAGCGGAAGAACGGAGGTGGTGCATGCCGGCGAAGCGAACGCGCATCGACACGACACCGGGAAAAGCAGGGGGCTCGCGATTCGTCCGCAAGAATGCAGCGGGTCAGTTCACCAGCGACCAGGTCAGTGCGGGCCGATCCGTCGCTCAAGACAAGCGCGTGAAGGCAAAGACCAAGGCGCCCAAGGGTCAGAAGGACCGTGGCGACTAGACGCGCCATAACACAGAAGGACCGCGGCGAATGCCGCGGTCCTTCTCGATCGCTTTCTTAGAGCGTCCCGCTAGACCGCCCGGCGGCCGGACAGCAGCTGGAAGACGAGCACGATCAGCGCGAGGACGAGCAGGATGTGGACCAGCGCGCCGAGCGATGGGAGAGCGACAACGCCGAGCAGCCAAAGGACCAGCAGCACGACGACGATCGTCCAAAGCATGACTACACCTCCTTGCGTAGTCCTGGTTCGCAAGGCGCGTGCCACCAGCAGCCAGGTGCCGACAGCCAACTGATACGCGGCTCACCCGTTCGGGGTGGGCCCTTGTACGGGGCCGGCACGTACGTTCTTTCGGATGGGGCAGCGGGGCATCGGCGCGTGGTCTCCGGTCGCGCGCTTCTCCGTTGCGCTCGCCCTCGTGCTGGCCGTCACCGCGGTCGCGCTCGGCGGGCTGACCGCCTTCTTGATCGGCCGCTACGTCGAAGACGAGACCGTGACATTCACGCAAGACGCGGTCGCTGGGCACTTCGGCACGGTGTTCCAGAACTCGGTCTTCCAGCGGCCCCTCACCGGCGCGGAGGAAGCGACCCTCGAGCAGACGGTCGTCTTCCACTTCTCGATCTACAGCGTGGTCGACACCCGCTTCTACGCGCCCGACGGCACGATCGTCTTCGCGTACGACGACTCGCTGGTCGGCCGCCGCCTGGACCCCCTCGAGAATCCGAGCCTCGCAGCCGCCCTCGGCGGCCAGCGGGTGTCGTCGCATCGGTCGATCATCGCCGACACGCGGTACGCCCGTCCCGGCTTCACCTACTCGGAGGCGATCGCGACCGCGCCGGCGGCGGACGACCATTCCGGCCAC
>DATCPY010000048.1:0-8754 GCA_036569845.1 Candidatus Limnocylindria bacterium
CTAGTCCTTCGGGCGCTTCAGGTGGTGCCCGGTCTCGCGTTGATACGCGGACACGATCGCGACGAGCAGCGGCTCGCTGAACGGCGGCCCGACGATCTGCAGACCGACGGGAAGTCCATCGGTGCCGAATCCGCAGGGGAAGAAGATCGCCGGAAGCCCGGCGAGGTTGCCCGCCGGGATGAGCGCAGTGTTCCCTTGACCAGGCGCGCCTGGCACGGGGGTGGCGACCAGCGATCCGGCGCCAGGCGGACGCCCGTCGAGCGGCATGTCGAGTGACGGCGCGGTCGAGGTGCGGCCGGGGCCGACGATCACGTCCACGGTCAGGAACAGCGCGCGGAACCGCTCGATGAGGATCGCGCGCAGCCGCTGGGCCTGGAGGTAGTCGCGGGCGCGGATGTCGCTGCCGCTCTTCAATCCCGCCGCCTGGCGCTTGTCGATCAGCTCGTCGACCCGTCCGGAGTCGATGAGCTCGGCGAAGATCGTCGCGCCCTCGGCGCCGAAGACCGTGCCGACCATCGGCCCATAGGGCAGGTCCGTCGGCAGGACCACACGCGTGACCTTCGGAACGATCTTTCGGAGC
Organism: Candidatus Limnocylindria bacterium; assembly: GCA_036569845.1. Lineage (GTDB taxonomy): Bacteria > Chloroflexota > Limnocylindria > P2-11E > P2-11E > UBA4735. The sequence goes on from DATCPY010000048.1 coordinate 581, forward strand.
TCGGCCAGCCCCCGCTCGAGCGCGCGCCTCGCCTCCGGCGTCGCGTGACCGAGGTCCTCCTCCGCGAAGCCGACCCGCGCTGCGCGGACCGCGGCCGCGGCGGCACGCCCCGCCAGCGGCGCGAACCGCTTGCCACTGGTCGTCGGATCCGCCGGGTCCGCGCCGGCCATCACCTGCAGCGCGAGACCGCAGTCCTCGGCGGTGTGAGCCATCGGCCCGAGCTTGTCGAGCGTCCACGACAGCGCCATCGCGCCATGCCGGCTCACGAGGCCGTACGTCGGGCGGAGGCCGGTCACGCCGCAGAACGCCGCGGGCGTTCCGATCGAGCCCGATGTCTCGGAGCCGATGGCCCACGGCACGAGACCGGCTGCGACCGCCGAGCCTGATCCGCTCGAGGACCCGCCCGACCAGCGCTCGGTGTTCCACGGATTGCGGCCAGGCCCCTGGAGCGACGCGTTCGGGTAGCGATAGCCGCCACCGCCCGCGAGCTCGACCATCGAGAGCTTCGCCACGAGCACGGCGCCAGCCCTCCCGAGCTTCGTGACGACCGTCGCATCCGTATCGAATGTCTGGTCGCGATACGGTGGCGCGCCCCAGGTCGTCGGGGCGCCCTTGGCGGCGACGAGGTCCTTCGCGCCATACGGCACGCCATGCAATGCGGTCCGCGCTGTGGCCCGCGTGCGATCAGCGCGGCGCGCCTCCGCGAGCGCCCGATCGCGCATCAAGGCCGCGAGGGCGTTGTAGCGCGGGCCGTGGGTCTCGAGGAGCGTCAGCGTCGAAGCCGCCAACTCTGCCGCGGAGTAGCGCTTCCGCTTCAGACCGTGGGCCAGGTCAGCGACCGTGGCGTAGCGAACGTCGATCATCACCGCGTCCTGCGGTCGCGTCGGCCCAACGCGCTCAGGGTCGGAACACCGTGGGCGGCTCGACCGAGATCGGCACCTGCTGTTCGCGCAGCGCTTTCGTGTTGCGCTCGGCGGCCTCCCGCACGGTGGTCGCAATCACGTCCGGGTCATCGATCGAGGTCGTTGAAGTCTTCTCGGAGGTCACTGGAGCGCGAGGATAGCGTGGTACCCTCGGTCCAGGGAGGGCACACGTGACCGAAGCACGCCCCATGACCATCAGCGCGCTCCGCGAGAGCGGATATCGCAGCCGCACGGTGAAGGAGGAGCTCCGCTCCAACCTCATGGTCGCGCTTTCGCGGAAGAAGCCGCTCTTCGAAGGCATCGTCGGCTACGAGCAGACGGTCGTGCCCCAGATCGAGAACGCGATCCTCTCGGGCCAGGACATCATCTTCCTCGGCGAGCGCGGCCAGGCGAAGACCCGCATCGCCCGCTCCCTCATCTCGTTGCTCGATCCAGTCATCCCGGCGATCGCCGGCTGCGAGATCAACGACGATCCGTTCCAGCCGATCTGCGCCGCATGCAAGTACCGCGTCGCCAACGACGGAGACTCGGTCGAGCTCGTCTGGCTCACGCCCGATCAGCGGTACAGCGAGAAGCTGGCGACGCCGGACATCTCGATCGCGGACCTCGTCGGTGAGGTCGACCCGATCAAGGTCGCCGAAGGCCGCTACCTCTCGGATGAGCTCACGATCCACTACGGCCTGCTGCCGCGGACGCACCGCGGCATCTTCGCCCTCAACGAGCTTCCCGATCTCGCGGAGCGGGTCCAGGTCGGCCTGCTGAACGTGATGGAAGAGCGCGACGTGCAGATCCGCGGCTACAAGATCCGCCTGCCGCTCGACCTCTTCGTCGTCGCGTCCGCGAATCCCGAGGACTACACGAACCGCGGCCGGATCATCACGCCGCTGAAGGATCGCTTTGGCTCCCAGGTCCGCACGCATTACCCGAAAGAGATCGCGACCGAGGTCGGGATCATGGAGCAGGAGCGTTCTGAGTTCATCGACGAGGGCATCACGACCACGGTCCCGGGCTACATGAAGGAGATCCTCGCCGAGCTCTCCCAGCTCGCGCGGAAGTCACCGGAGATCTCGCAGCGGTCGGGCGTGTCGGTGCGCGTCACGATCGCCAACTACGAGAACCTCACCTCGAACGCCCTCAAACGGGCGCTGCGGAACGGCGAGACCGCGGTGGTGCCGCGGATCAGCGACCTCCCGGCGGTGGTCGCCTCGACCGCCGGCAAGATCGAGCTCGAGTCCGTCGGCGATCTGTCGGAGGAGCGGGTCATCGACCGGCTCGCGCAGCGCGCAGTGCTGAACGTCTTCAACCGAACATTCGCGCTCGCGGAGTTCGACTCGCTGCTCGCGGCGTTCCAGCGCGGTGCCACGATGCACGTCTCCCCCGTCCTCCCGAGCCAGGAATACGTGAAGCAGGCGCTCCAGATCCCTGGCATGAAGGGCGCGGTCGCGAAGCTCGGGGCCGCCGGCAATTCCGCGGCGATCGCGGCGGCCGTCGAGTTCGTGCTCGAAGGGCTGCATCTCAACCGCAAGCTGAACAAGGAGCGCGGCGAGAACCGCGCGACGTTCAGGGGCTAGGCGAGCGAGGGCGTTGCTCGACCCGGACGACCTCAGGTTCGACCGCGACGTTCGCTACAAGCGATGGGACGGCACGCAGCGCCTCGATGCCCTGGAGGCCGACGAGCTCCTGGGCGCAATGTCCGACGAGCTCCTCTCCGGCGGCGACCTCGAGGACGCGATGGCCCGCCTGGCGCGCTGGGGCATGCCCGGCCGCATGGAAGGCATGCAGGACCTCCTCGAGCGGCTGCGCGCGGCGAAGCAGAAGCGCGCCGAGCGGCATGACCTGTCGGGCATCTTCGACGAGCTGAAGCAAAAGCTCGACGAGGTCAAGCGGCTCGAGCGCGAGGGGTTGGACCGCCGCGAGAAGCAGGAAACGCCCGACGAGGCGCTGAAGCAGGCGATGCAGAACCTCGCCCGTGATCGCCGCGAGCAGCTCGACGCCCTGCCGGACGATGTCGGCCGGGCGATCCGCGGACTGAAGGATTACGAGTTCGTCGAGCCGAAGGCCGCGGAGAAATACCAAGAGCTGCTGAAGCAGCTGCAGGAGCAGGTGCTCGGCTCGTACTTCAAGAACATGCGCGACTCTTTGAAGGGCCTGACCCCGGAACAGCTCGAGCGGACCCGGCAGATGGTCCGCGATCTCAACCGCGCGCTGAAAGAGCGGGCGGAAGGCGGCGAGCCGGACTTCGAGGCGTTCCAGCGGCAATACCCAGAGCTGGCCGGCAACGCGAAGGACTGGGACGACCTGCTGAAGCAGCTCGCCATGGGCATGGCGGCGATGCGGTCGCTCTGGAACAGCATGTCCGGCGAGATGCGCGAGCAGCTCGAGGAGCTGCTCGGCGCGGCCTTCGACGATCCAGGGCTGCAGTCCGCGATGAACGAGCTTGCCGACACGCTCGGTCAGCTCCTGCCGCTCGACGGTCATCAGCACGACCTGTCGGGGGACGACCCGCTCACCCTGGCGGAGGCCCTCGGCCTGATGGACGAGATGAACCAGCTTTCCGATCTGGAGGATGTCGTGCAGAGCGCCCGCGATCAGGGCGACCTGACCGCCATGGATCCCGAGCAGGTCGAGCGACTCGCCGGCACGAAGGCCCGTCAGTCGCTCGAAGAGCTGCAGAAGATGAGCGAGCTGCTCGAGGAGGCCGGCCTCATCCGGAAGGATGGCGACCGGTACGAGCTCACGCCTCGCGGGATCCGGAAGATCGGTCAACGCTCCCTCGAGGAGATCTTCTCGACGCTCAAACGCGACGCGTTCGGAAAGCATCGCGCCGACTCGCGGGGGCGCGGCGGCGATCCGACCGACGAGCTGAAGACCTATGAGTTCGGCGACCCGTTCCTGCTCGACCTGCCGGGCACCGTGAAGAACGCGGTGTTCCGCGGGGGGATCGGCACCCCCGTGAAGCTGCATCCCAGCGACTTCGAGGTCTATCGGACGGAGCTCGTGACCCAGTCGGCCACCGCGATCCTCGTGGACGTCTCGCGGTCGATGCTGTTCCGGGGCTGCTTCCTCGCCGCGAAGAAGGTCACGCTTGCGCTCGACTCGCTCATCCGCTCGACGTTCCCGAAGGACGACCTCTACATCATCGGGTTCTCGGCGTACGCAACGCAGCTGAAGCCCGCGGATCTGCCGCGCCTCACCTGGAACGAATACGTGTACGGGACGAACATGCAGCACGCCTTCGAGACCGCGCGCACGCTTCTCTCGCGATCGCGCGGGAAGAACAAGCAGATCCTCCTGATCACCGACGGGGAGCCGACCGCGCACTTCGAAGATGGCAAGGTCCGCTTCAGCTATCCGCCGACGAAACGGACCTTCGAGGAGACGCTACGCGAGGTGGTCCGGTGCACCCGCGAGAGCATCACGATCAACACGTTCATGCTCGCGCGGGGCCACTACCTGGTGGACTTCGTGAATCAGATGTCCAAGCTCAATGGCGGGCGGGCGTTCTACGTCGAGCCCGAGAAGCTCGGTGAGTTCGTGCTCATCGATTACGTGACGCACAAGAAGCGCCGCATCGCCTGACCCCGCGACACCGGCGGATCCGGCACTACGCACCTGATGCGTCGCGACGTGAGCGCATCCCCGCGGCACCGGCGCACACGAGCGCGCCGACCAGCGGCCAGATCACCAGAAAGATCGTCGCGCCGATCGTCCCGAGGCCAGCCCCGAAGCGCGCGAGGCCCGGCGTGTCCGGGCCGAAGAGATTGCCGACCTGGAGCAGCCAGGCCGAAACGGCACCGACCAGGCCGGTGACGCCACCCGCGACAGCCGCGTCGACGAGCGTGCCACCGTTGCGGCGGATCTCGCGCGCCAGCCAGACCCAGGCAGCGAACGACACGAGCGCGCCGAGCCAGCCGATGACCGGGATCTGCTCGAAGAGCGTGATGACCACGAACACGACCGAGCCGATGAGCATCGTGCCGCCCAGGCGCGCGCTCACTTCAGAGCTTTCGGATCGCCCGTCGCGATGAAACCGAGCGCCCGACGCCAGGCGTCCGCGCATTCCTTCTCGTACTGGGCAAAGCTGCGATCGAAGAACGAGTGCGGCGCGTCGGGATACGTGACGAGATGATGCGCGACCTGGCGGTCGTCGAGCGCCTTGTCGAACTTCGCGTTGTCCTCGGCCGGGATGCCTCCGTCGGCGCCGCCGAAGAGGCCGAGGATCGGCGCGCGCATCCGACCGGCCTTGTCGATCGGCGCATCGGTGTCGCTGTCGTCGCGCTTGCGCGTCACCCCGTAGAAGCCGACGACGCCGGCGACGCCGCTCTGCTCGGCGGACGCGTTGAACGCGACCCGGCCGCCCATGCAAAAGCCGAGCACGAATACGCGCGCGACGCCAGTCCGCTTCCGGAGCTCCGCGATCGACGCGGAGACGTCGGCCTGGATGAGGTCGGGGCGTGCCCGCGCGGCCGTGGCGTGCTCCTGGAACGCGAAGTCATCCGGCCGCTTCGCAGTGCCCGCGGTCCGGCCGAAGTAGTCGAAGGCGATCGTGTGCACGTTGGCGGACGCGAAGCGCTCCGCGAGCTCCTCGTAGAACCGGTGCAGCCCACGGACGTCGGGCGCGATGACGACACCCGCGTCGCCGTGCCGGGCCTTCGCGAAGAACGTGCGGAACGTCGCACCGTCCGTGCTCGTGAGCACGATATCCAGGCCGCCCGCGCCGCCGCTGATCGGTCGCAGGTCCGCAGGGATCTCCGGCGGTCGGGCGCCGGGTGGGAAGCACATCGCGGATATCCTACTGACGATGGCCGACCTGAAGTCGCGCGTCGCCGCGCGGCTCGCCGAGATGGCGCCCTACCTCGAGCGCTCCGGCGCGTCGACCGAGCTCGTGGGCGTCGAGGACGGAGTAGCTCAGCTGAAGGTCTGGCTCACCCGCCCGGGCGCCAGCCGGCTCGTGGCGTCGCTTCAGGTGAAGAACGGCATCGAGCGCGCGTTGCGTGACGCGATCCCGGAGCTGCGCGCCGTCGAGGCGATCAATCTCCCGCCGCACACGCTCATCGGCTGGGATCAGCCAGGCCAGGTGGCCGTAGAGCTGCCGAAGACCTAGCGCCCGGCGGTGAGGCCGACCTTCGGCGCGCGGGCCAGCTCGTACGTGGTCATGCGCTCGGGACCGAGCGCGATGAGCTCCTCGCGCGCGGCGATCGCGTCACGGATCAGCGCTGCGACGTCGACGCCCTGACACGCCGGCGCGAACGGTCGCAGGCGCTCGATCCCCTCTTCGAGAAGGACGCTCGCACCGTGGTGATTTGCGTTGCGCCAATGATGGAACCCAACGCCGATCTGCAGGATCCCGTGGTACAGGCCGCGGATCGGCTCGCGCGTCTCGCGCCATAGCGTCTCGAGGGTCTCGTGCTGGTCGAAGAACTCACCGGCGTTGAACTGCTCGATGCCGCGCCGTAGCGCTTCGGGTGGTGGCTCGTCGCACTGCGCGCGCACGGGTCCGTCGATCGCGCCGCCCGGGACGCGCTTGGGCGGGCGCGCCGCCTTGCGCTCGCGGCTAGTGGGATCGGGCGGGTTCGGCGTTGAGCAGCTTCCGGAAGCGGAGCTCGTCGATGATGAACTCGCGCACGCCATCGTTCTCGAATCCGTCGGCGACGTGCTCGAGCTCGTCGGCGTAGCTCACCTTGATACCCTCGCGGATGTCGTGGCCGGCCGCGAGGAAGCCCTTGGGCAGGGCGTAGATGCGCGTGTACTGGAAGTGCCAGTTCGGACCGGTCTGCCCGAGCAGCTTGCCGGTGAGGCGGATGAGGCGAGGCTCCTCGCCGACGATCTTGGCGTGCTTGCCGATCTCGCGCTTCGCCTGCGCGCGTTCTTCGTCAGTCGTGTCGGCGGGCAGCGGGAATTCCGCGGTGTCCTGTTCGCTCATCGGCGAGGGTGATGGTAGCCTTTCGCTCGGCTGGAGGGACCGCGCAAGTGGGCTCCGGGATCTTTCATCAGAGGAGCTGCGAGCGATGGCCTATGTGATCACCGAGCCATGTGTGTCCGTCAAAGATGCGAGCTGTGTCGATGTTTGCCCCGTGGACTGTATATATACAACTGACGCCGACAACATGTACTTCATCCATCCCGACGAGTGCATCGACTGCGGCGCCTGCGAGTCAGTGTGTCCGGTGAGCGCGATCTTCCCCGAGGATGCTGTGCCTGACAAGTGGAAGAACTACATCGAGATCAACAAGGTGTACTTCAACAAATAGCGTCATTCGCATCGTGATCAAGATCGGCGACCGAATGGTCGCCGATCTTGGTTTTCGCCAGGGCGCGTCTGACATGCGCCTGCTCGCGAGTGCAGGCGAGACACTGCTTGTTCTCGCGGCGAGGCGACGGAGCGCCCCGGCCGACATACGGTCGGAGGCGAGCCGTGGCGTACTCGTGTCCGTGGACGCAGTGCGTCTTGTGGAATCCCCATTCGATGCGACCACGCAAGAGCGCGGGCTGGCTATCGATCACCGCGAGCGCCTTCCAAGCTTGAGAACGCTTCACCCCACCGAGCCATGGCTGCAGAAGGTGTAGCCCCCGCCGCACGTCATCGGCGGTGCAGGCGCGCCATCGGAAGATCGGCTCGTTCGCACCGTCCTGGTCGTAGGGTCCGTAGGTCCTGCCAAGACCCAGAACACCGCGTAGCCGGACGAGTTCGTCGGGGGGACCGGTCGCCGAACCCTGCGTCACTGCAGCCTCGATGACCTTGTAACCCGCATGCGATCGGTGATCGCTCAGCGAAGTTGAGCCTTCAGCATCGAACAGACCGGCGGCCCAGGCAAGTGAATCGATCGGCTGTGCGTCGAACCGGACGCCGACCGCACGCGCGAACTGTGCGCGCTTCTGCTGCGACAGCCACGGCCCGATCAGCCGGCCCGTCGTGGTGACGTCGGCGCGGCTGCTCGCCACCCACGAGTACAGCGGCTGTCGGCCCTCCTCGATCTTCGGCCCGCCGATGCGGCCGACGCCGACGGCATCGCGGAAGCGGACGAGGACCTCCGGAACGCCGGTCACGCTGCTCTGGTTGATCCGCGCCTGCGGCTGACCCGTACGCCGGCCCCTCTGCCGCGACAGCGCCGCCCAACCGTCGCCATCGAAGAAGCCCGCCGCCCACGCCAGCTCGTGCTCGTCCACCTTCGAAAGAGAGCACGTCGACGCGCGGTTGTCGTGTCCGCCGTTCGGCTACATCGAGGGGGTCAACCGGCCCGCTAGTTCTCC
>DATCPY010000049.1:0-47768 GCA_036569845.1 Candidatus Limnocylindria bacterium
CCGGCGTGCTCGAGGTAATCGCGGGCCAGCTCGACGATCTTCGGTTCGTCGTCGACGACGAGGATCGTCTTCATCCCGCGGATGCTACTGACGCGGTGGGGTGGTCCCGGCGGCGGTGTCGCCGTGGGCCTGCTTGTGCCACTGGTCGAACCGTCCGGGCACACCGAACTGGCCGTCCGCGTACCAGCCGCGGTGGCCATAGCCGCGCCCGCCCACCAGGGCCCGCATCAGCGCGAAGAACAGGAACAGTCCAAGGATCGGGAACAGGAACCCGAACGGGAAGAACCCGAAGCCCCAGCCGTAGGGGCGGCCGTAGTACGCGACGGCCGGGACGGCTGCCGGTGCGGCACCGGCCGCCGGCACGACGACCTGCGCGGTGCCCTGAGCCAGGCCGGCGTCATACGCGCCGGCGGCGATGAGGCCGCCGAGGACGAGAACGAGGATCGCGGCGAAGAGGAATCGCATGGTTGAGCTCCTTTGTTTTTCGTGTGGCTTCACGTTGGATCGCGCGTGTGGAGCAGTAGTGAAGGCGGTGCGGAGGTCTCGCGTCAGACGGTGATGACGACCTTGCCCCGGGCGTGCCCCGCCTCGAGATAGCGAATGGCGTCGGCCGTGTCGCGCAACGGGTACGTCCGGTCGACGACCGGCGCGAGCTTGCCCGCCGCCATGAGCTCACCGAGCGCGGCGAGATCCGCCTCCTTCAGCTTCGCGACGTAGAACCGGATCGGCGTCTTGCCGAATCGCGTCCGCAGGCGCGCCTCGACGATCCGCCAGATGATCCCGGCGAACCCACCCTTTCGCGCGCCGGCCAGGACCACGCTGCCCCCGGGCGCGAGGACGCTCGTGTACGTCGACAGCGAACGGCTCCCGGCGACATCGAAGAACAAGTCGTACCGGTCCGCGCGCTTCGCGAAATCCTCGTTCAGGTAGTCGATGACGACATCGGCCCCGATCGACCGGACCAGGTCGACGTTGCTCGTCTTGCACACAGCGGTGACATGCGCGCCAAGGGCCTTCGCGATCTGCACGGCGAAGGTGCCTACACCGCCGGTCGCGCCGTTGATGAGGACACGCTCACCCGACTTCAGGTGGCCCACGTCACGCAGGCCCTGGAGGGCGGTGCAGCCCGCGATGCCCACCGCGCCGGCCTGCTCGAAGGTGACATTCGCGGGCTTCGGCGCGATCGCGCTCTTCTCGGTGATGCGCACGTACTCGGCGTAGGCGCCGGAGCGAGCCCCGAAGACCTCGTCACCGGGATGGAACCGCGTGACGTTCTTCCCGACCGCCTCCACGATCCCAGCCACGTCGGTGCCCGGCACCAAATCGGGCGGCGCGCTTTTGAAGCTCCGCGTCATCATGGCCGTGACGAACCACGGAACGCCCCGGATCCGATATGCGTCGGCTTTGTTCACCGAGCTCGCCCGGACGCGCAGGAGCACGCCGTCGTCATCGAGCGCGGGCTTCTCGATCTCCTCAAGGGCGAGCACGTCCGGGGGCCCATACACGCGCTGCACGATCGCTTTCATCGCATCCTCCCGCGCCGCAGGGCGGCGTCGTCCATGCAGCGGAGCCTGACCCCCGGATGTGCACGGGGTGTGAACGCCGTCGGGAGGTCTGCGCCCAACTCACGAGCGCAGCAGCGATCCGAGCCAGCGGGCGGCGGCGGCGATCGCCTCACCCTCGTGCGCGCCGTACTCATGGGCGGCGCCATGGAGCACCACGAGATCGATGCGCGGATTCTGGCCGGCGATGCGTTCCAGGACCGCAAGTGGGCCGAGCTCGTCGCGATCTCCTTGGACCACGAGCGTAGGGCAGCGGATCCCGAGCAGCGCGGCTTCGTCCGCCGGGCGCCGACGGCCAGGTGGCGAGATCGGATGTCCAAGGATCACGAGCGCGTCCGGTGGCTCCTCCGCAGCGAGGAACGCGCACATCCGCCCACCGAACGATCGGCCGATGAGCACGACCGGCGCGCCGGCCCGGGCGACCAGCTCGTCGCGCGCGACCCGCAGCTCCTGCTTCTCGGTCTCGTAGCCGCGGCTCGGACGCTTCGTCGAGAACGTGATGCGCGCGGTCACGATGCCCTCGGTCTCGAGACGTACCGCGAGCTTCCGCAGCAGGGGCTGCTCGGCAGTGCCGCCGTATCCAGGGGCGAGGACCGCGCAGGTCACGTGCGCTTCTTGCTCTTGGTCTTCGCAGGGGCTTTGCCCCTTCCACCCCGAGTCGCGGCGGGCGCGGTCGCCTTCTTCGGCGTGCCGGTGGTGAAGACGGTCTTCGGCAGCTTCTGGGCGAGCTTCAACGCCGGCGCGAGGAGATCGCCGACCTTCGCCAGACGGTCGGGCAGATTCGCGATCGTGAACGCATCGGGCCGGCCGAGCCCGGCGATCTCCTCCCAGCGCAGCGGCGCGCTCACCGGTGCGCGACGGATCGGACGCACGCTGTACGGGCCCGCGGTCGTCTTGCCTCGGACGTTCTGGAGGTAGTCGACGTAGATCCCGCGCCGCTCCTTCTTCGCGAACGTCAGTGTCACGAGCTTCGGGGCCTTCTCGCGGGCGACCTTCCCGACCTGTTCGACGAAGCCACGCGACTCTTCGAACGAGTAGCGGCGCGCGATCGGCACGAGCACATGGATGCCACGCGAGCCGGTGGTCTTGGGGAATCCCTCGAGGTCGAGGTCGTGGAGGATGTCGCGCACGATGAGCGCGGTCTCCTTCACCTCTGCCCAGGTCGCGCCGACCGAGGGATCAAGGTCGATCATCGCGAAGTCCGGGTTGTCCGGCTTGTCGATGCGCGACAGCCAGGGGTGGATCTCGATGGCCGTGTAGTTCGCCATCCAAACGAGCGTCTCGAGGTCGTTGCCGAGGACGTAGTCGATGCCCCCCTCGCGGTCCGCGGCGTGATCGGTCCAGCTCTTGATCCACCTCGGGGTGAAGCCCGGCTTGTCCTTTTGATAGAAGCTCGGGCCACTGATGCCATCGGGGAACGGCTTGAGCGTGAGCGGCCGATCCGCGATGACCGGGATCAGGTACGGCGAGACCTCGGTGTAGTACTTGATGAGATCGGCCTTCGTGTACCCGTCCTCGGGGAACAGGACCTTCTCGAGATTCGTGAGCTTGATCTGGCGGCCGTCTATTTCCAGTACCGCCGGAGTGCGAGCCTTCCGCGATGGATCCACATCTTTTGTGCGTTTCGTTTCTCTTGCCGCGACCTCAGCTTTGCGCTGCGCCTCCTTCGCCGACGCCGCGATCTCCTGGCCAGTGCACTCCTTCGGATCGACATCCGACCGGAGGCCCTGGTACGTCGGGTGGCGCAGCGTGCCGTCGCGGGTCAGCTCGGCGTAGCGGACCTCGCAGACGAGATCCGGGAAGCACCAGGTCGCCGGCTGGTTGACCTTTGGCGCGACAGCGAACGGCGACGACGGTGCCTGGTGCTCCGTGAGGGTCACGAGCAGATCGCGGAGGGTGCGATCGTCGAACCCGGTGCCGACGTGGCCGACGGGCACGAGCGTGCCGTCGCGGTAGATCCCGACGATGAGCGCGCCGAGCGTCGAGTGGCGACCGCCCTGACCTTCGGTCCAGCCGCCGATGACGCAGTCCATGGCCTTGAACGCCTTCACCTTCACCCACGCCGCCGAGCGGCCGCTCACGTACGGCGCATCGAGCCGCTTCGCAACGATCCCCTCGAGGCCCTTGTCGCGGACCGCGTTGAACAGCGCGACGCCCGAGCCGGGGAACCCCTCCGACAGCCGGATCGCGCCCATGGGCTCGAGCGCGGCCTCGAGCTTCTGCCTCCGCTCCCGCAGCGGCCGCCCGGTGAGGTCCTCGCCGTCCAGATACAGGAGATCGAACACCTCGTAGACGACCGGCACACTCTTCCGCAGCCGGCTGACAGCCCCCTCGTCGCGCTGATGCATCCGCGGCTGCAGCCGCTGGAAGGACGGGACGCCCTTCTCGTCGAACGCGACGATCTCGCCATCGAGGATCGCCTGATAGCCGCCGGTGAGCGCCTCGGCAGCGCCGTGCGCTTCGGGATACTGCTTGGTGCAGTCGAGGAGATTCCGCGTCTGCAGCCGCACCTCGCCGCCGTCGACGAACGCGAGCGTCCGCACGCCATCCCACTTCGCCTCGTAGGTGAACTGTGGCGAGTCGAACGGCTCGTCGGCGGTGATCGCGAGCATCGGCTCGATCTTCCGCTGCATCGGGTCGTCCTTGGGGACGGCGCCGTGCATGATCATCAGCCAGTCCCGGCCGTCGTGCGCGGTGGTCTGCACGATCACGTACTCGTCCTTCAACCGATCCCCGTGGAAACGGATCTTGTACTCGCCACCCTTGTCCCCGGTGCCGGGCTTCTCGAGCAGGAGCTCGTAGGTCCCCTGGTCCCAGATGGTCATCGAGCCCGCGCCGTACCCATCGGGGATGACGCCGTGGAACGTGAGGTACTCGATCGGATGGTCTTCGGTGTGGACCGCGAGGCGGCGCTTGCCCGGAACGAGCGGCGGTCCCTGGGGCACGGCGAACGACGCAAGGACCCCGCGCATCTCGAGCCGCACGTCCCAATGCAGCCGCGTGGCGTGATGGCGGTGCACGACGTACCGCGGCCGCGCGGTCGCGTCCTGCAGCGAGCCTTTCGGCTCGGGCGTCTTCTTGAAATCACGCTTTCGCTGGTATTCGGTAAGACTCACGGCCTACGCATTGTCAGGGGAGGAAGCCATGTCGTCGTTCACCGACCTGGTCGAGACGTTCCTGAAGGAGGAGTTCGACGAGTCGCCGGTCCTCGCGAGCAGCCTCGGCCTGACGGCGTACGACGAGAAGCTGGACGACCTCTCGGCCGAGTCATTCAAGCGCCACGAGGAGCGATCGGCCACCTGGCTCCAGCGCTTCCGCGCGCTCCCTGACGAAGGGCTGTCTCCCGCCGAGCGCATCGACCGCGACTTCGCGAGCTCGATCCTCCGCGGCCGCGAGCTCACCGCCCCGCGGCGCGCGTGGCAGATGCAGCCCGCGACGTATCTGAACCCCGGCCTCCAGGGCGTGTTCTCGCTCTTCCTCCACCGGCTCCGGCCCGAGAAGGAGCTCGCCGAGGCTGCGCGCGCGCGCCTCGCGGAGGTCCCCCGCGCGGTGCGGCAGGGCATGGCGAACCTCGACTTCGGGATCGTGCCGAAGATCTACCTCGACCGCGCGATCGGTCAGGCTCGCGCGGCCGCGAAATACGCGCGCGAGCTCGTCCCGCAGGAAGTGAAGGATCCGGCGGCGCGCGAGCGGCTCCGGTCGGTGGGCGCCGTGGCGGGTGACGCCTTCGACGCGTTCGCCGCGTACCTGGGGCAGAACAAGGAGAAGGCCGCGGGCGACTATGCCGTCGGCGAGCCGCTGTACACCGCGCTCCTCAAAGAGAAGGAGCTCCTGCCGTACGACGCCCGAGCGCTGCGCGAGCGCGGGCGCGAGCAGTACGACCTGCTCGCAGCCGAAGCGCGCCGGATCGCGACAGAGATCTCCGGGAGCGACGACTGGGCCGGACTGCTCAACACACTGAACAAGATCCACGCGCCCACGCCGGATGCGATGCGCGCCGAATATGCGGAGTGGACGGAGAAGGCCCGATCGTTCCTAAAAGACACCGGCCTGGTCACGCTGCCGCCGGGTGAGCAGTGCACCGTCGAGCCGTCGCCGCCGTTCCAGCGGCCGATCCTCGCGGTCGCGTCGTACAACCGCCCGCCGGCGTTCAGCGATTCGCTCGCCGGCCACTTCTTCGTGCCCTACCCGCCGGACAACACGCCGGAGGAGGAGGTCCAGAAGCGTCTCGAGGGAAACTGCAGCGCGGGCATCCCGACGACGGCGGTGCACGAGGCGTATCCCGGTCATCACTGGCACCTGGTGATGGCCCACTTCAACCCGTCGAAGCTCCGGCAGGTCTTCAGCACGCCGTACTTCTCCGAAGGCTGGGCGCTTTACGCGGAGCGCGTGATGCGCGAGCAGGGCTTCTTCACGGATCCGAAGCACCTGCTCTATCAGTACGAGGCGACGATCTTCCGCGCCGCGCGGATCATCGTCGATGTGAGCCTGCATCTGGGCGAAATGTCGTTCGACGAGGCCGTGACGTTCATGGTCGAGAAGGGCAATCTCACGGAGCCGAACGCCCGGGCCGAGGTCGGCCGCTACTGCTCGTGGCCGACGCAGGCCTCGGCCTACCTCACCGGCATGCTCGAGATCATCGACGTCCGAACGCGCTGGCTGGCGAAGAAGGGAAAGTCCGACGTCGCGGCGCTGCGCGAGTTCCACGACGCGCTCACCTCGAGCGGAGCGATGCCGACAAGCCTCGCGGAGCGGGCCCTGGCCGGCTAGCGATGGATCGCGTCCTCACCGTCATCCTCGTCCTCGTCGTCGTATGGCTCGCGCTGGTGCTGGGGCTGGTCTTGCTCGGCCGGCGCGCGCTCGCGCGCGAGCTCGCGACGCTGGTGCCGAACCTCACGCGGCTCTTCGCCGGGCTCCTGCGCGATCCGCGCGTGCCGTTGCGCGCAAAGCTCGTGCTCGGCGGCACGGTGCTGTATCTGGCGATGCCGATCGATCTGGTGCCGGACTTCATCCCCATCGCCGGAGCGCTCGACGACGCGATCGTCGCGGCCTTCGCCCTGCGCTTCGTCGTGCGCGCGTCTTCGCCGGAGATCGTCGCCGAGCACTGGCCCGGCGACCCGGCGACCCTCCGCCGCATCCTCTCGATCGCCCGCGCGTAGCCGCGTCTTTGGCGCGGCCTTGACCCGGCCTTGACGCGGGGGTGTACGCTGCGCGCGGCTGGCCGCGCGACAGACGGCCGAATGGGCGGAGGTGACGGCGATGGCACGTTCGATCTGGAAGGGCTCGATGCAGTTCGGGATGGTCAACATCCCGGTCGCGCTCTACGTCGCCACCGAGAGCACGTCGAAGGTCTCGTTCAACCTCCTCTGTCCCGACCACAAGACCCGGATCAAGAACAAGCGCTGGTGCCCGGTCGGCGAGCACGAGGTCGCGTCGACCGTGAAGGGCTACGAGTACGAGAAGGGCCAGTACGTCATCTTCGACGAGGACGACCTCGAGAAGCTGCCACTCAAGTCGAGCCGGTCGATCGACATCGCCGGCTTCATCAAGGAGGAGGAGCTGCCGGGCGAGCTCTATTACCAGAGCGCCTACTACCTTGAGCCCGACAAGTCGGCGCAAAAGCCGTATGCACTGCTGAAGAAGACCCTCGAGAAGACCGGCCGCGTGGCGGTCGCGAAGTTCGCGCTCCGCGAGCGCGAGCGCCTCGTGTCGATGCGGGCGCACAACGACGTGATCGTCCTCAACACCTTGCACTGGCCGGACGAGATCCGGTCGGTCGAGGACCTCAGCCTGCCCGAGGACATCAAGGTCCAGCCGGCCGAGCTGAAGATGGCCGAGAGCCTCGTCGAGATGATGGCCATGACGTTCGACCCGAGCGAGTTCCGGGACGAGTACAAGCAGGCGTTCGAGCAGATCGTCGACGCGAAGGTCAAGGGCCGCGAAGACCTCGTCGAGGCACCCGAGGCTGAGGCCGAGACGGCTGTCATCGACCTCATGTCCGCCCTCAAGGCGTCGGTCGCGAAGGCCAAGGAGGACGAGAAGAAGGGTGGCCGCGCCGGTCGTGGCGGCCACGAGTCGCTCGTGCATCGCACGTCGGCCGCGAAGAGCGACAAGGGCAAGACAGCGCGCAAGAAGGCGTCATAGCGGCGAGTTGAGCGCAAGGGCGGGCCGCATACTCGACCGATGAGGAGAGCGGCCCGCGCCGGGTCCGACCATCCGACGCTCCTCGATCCGCCGGCCGCACCCTCGGCGTTGCCCCGCACCCTCGCGCCGATGCGTCCTCGCCTCGCTGAGGAGGGGTTCAACTCGCCCGACCATCTCTTCGAGCTGAAGTGGGACGGCATCCGTGCGCTCGTGTCGAACGATCGCGCCGGGCTGCGGATCGTCGATCGGAACGGAGGCGATCTCCTGCCCGCAGTGCCGGAGCTCCGGTCGCTCCGAGTCCCCGAGGGCACGTTCCTCGACGGCGAGATCATCGTCTGCGACTCGCGCGGCCGCCCCAGCTACGACCTGCTCGTCGGCCGGCTCGGATCGAAGGCGTCGAAGCGCGGCCGCGGTCCGCTGTTCGTGGCGTTCGATCTCCTCTACGACGACCACCGCCCGCTCCTCGGCCTCCGGCTCGAGGAGCGCCGCGACCGGCTCCTCGCGCGCGGCTTGGCCCAGAAGGGGCTGGTCGTGCCCGAGCATCTCGAGAACGACGGCGAGCCATTCCTCGACGTCGTCGCGGAGTACGAGCTCGAAGGCGTCGTGGCGAAGCGGCGGGACGGCCGGTACGTGCCGGGCACGCGTAGCGCGGACTGGCTCAAGTGCCTGGTCTCTCCACGGGCCGACGTCGTCATCGGCGGGCTCGTCCTCGACGAACGGCGCGGCGCGCGCGCGTTGCTCTGCGGCTGGATGAACGACAACGGCGCGCTCACCTACGCCGGCGAGGCGTACGTGCCTCCGTACCTTGCTGAATGGGTGGATGTCGCAACGCGCGTTTTCCGCACCGATGGGTCGCCGTTCCTGGGGCCGTTCCCGTTGCGCCCGGGGATGGTGTGGCTGCGGCCCACGCTCGTCGCGATCGTCGATCACGAGAGCGTCGAGCGCGGCGTCCTCGTGGACGCGCGGTTCCGCGCGCTTCGCTTCGATGGCCGGATGGATGACTGCCGGATCGAGGAGCCGGTCGAGGTCCCGCACTACCCACCGACCGGCGGACCAGAGCGTCCGCGCCTGGTCGTCATGCATTCCTTATGGCCGGCAAAGCCGGCCAGATAGCCCTCTCTGGCGGGCAAAGCCCGCCGGATAACCCTGCTCGCGCGCTGCGCGCTCGCGGGGGCCCGGGACGACCGCGCGAAGCCCTACAATTGGAAAAACCCCGGAGGTCAGCGCCCGTGCCGAAGTTCGTGTTCGTGACCGGAGGGGTCACCTCCTCACTGGGTAAGGGAATCACCGCCGCGTCCCTCGGACGCATCCTCTCGGCCCGCGGGCTCTCCGTGGCGTCGCTGAAAATGGACCCCTACCTCAACGTCGACCCCGGGACCATGTCGCCCTACCAGCACGGTGAGGTCTTCGTGACCGAGGACGGCGCCGAGTCCGACCTCGACCTCGGCCACTACGAGCGCTTCATCGACCGCAACGTCACCCGTGCCTCCAACCTCACGACGGGCCAGATCTACAACGCCGTCATCGCCAAGGAACGCCGCGGCGACTACCTCGGCGCGACGGTGCAGGTCATCCCCCACGTCACCAACGAGATCAAGTCACGGATCCATCGCGTCGCGCGCGAGGCGCAGGCCGAGGTCGTGGTCGTCGAGGTCGGCGGCACGGTCGGCGATATCGAGTCGCTGCCGTATCTCGAGGCCATCCGCCAGTTCCGCAACGACGTCGGCCGCCCCAACGTGCTGTACATCCACCTCACGCTGCTCCCGCGCGTCGTCGGCGGCGAGCTCAAGACGAAGCCGACGCAGCATTCGGTGAAGGAGCTGCGGTCCATCGGCATCCAGCCGGACATCATCATCGCGCGCGCGGACGTGCCGATCGACGACGAGCTGCGTGAGAAGATCGCGCTCTTCTGCGACGTGAAGATCGACAACGTCGTGTCCGAGCCGGATGCCTGGTCGATCTATGCGGTGCCGCTGATGCTCGAAGAGTCCGGCGTCGGGAAGATCGTCGTGGACGAGCTCGGCCTGACGGAACGCGCCACCGAGCCCGATCTGACCGAATGGCGAGCGCTCGTCGACAGCATCAAGAACGCGCACATCCCGCTCGAGATCGGCCTCGTCGGCAAGTACATCGAGCTGCGGGATGCGTACCTCTCCGTCGCGGAGTCGATCCGCCACGCGAGCTGGGCCGCGGGCTGCGACGTGAAGATCCGCTGGATCGACAGCGAGAAGCTCGAGCACGGCGGCGACACCGAACCGCTGGTAGGGCTCGACGGCATCGTGATCCCGGGTGGCTTCGGCTACCGCGGCATCGAGGGGAAGGTCCAGGCGGCCCGCTTCGGCCGCCAGCAGCAGATCCCGACCCTCGGGCTCTGCATGGGCATGCAGTGCATGGTCATCGAGCTGGCCCGAACGGCACTGGGCACCGACGACGCGAACTCGACCGAGTTCGACGCGTTCACGCCGCACCCGGTCATCGACCTGTTGCCGGAGCAGCGCGACGTCAACGACAAGGGCGGCACGATGCGCCTCGGCTCGTATCCCTGCGTCCTCACCGAAGGCTCGCTCGCGCACCGCGCGTACCGCCAGCCGATCGTGCTCGAGCGGCATCGCCATCGCTGGGAGTTCAACAACGCGTACCGCGAGCTCCTCGGCAATCACGGGATGCGGTTCAGCGGGCTCTCGCCGGATGGACGCCTCGTGGAGATCTGCGAGATGGAGGGCCATCCCTTCTATCTCGGCACGCAGTACCACCCTGAATTCCGTTCGCGGCCGAACCGGCCGCATCCGCTGTTCACGTCGTTCATCCAGGCGGCCCTGGAATACGCTCGAGCCAACGGCCGCGCTGAAGCATCGAGCCCGCGGCTCCAGGAGACGCCCGCATGAAGCTGTTCCTCGACACGGCGGAATTCGATGAGGTCAAGCAGGCCGTGGACTGGGGCGTCCTCGACGGCGTGACGACGAACCCGACGCTCATAGCGAAGGCCGGCCAGGACCACGAGACCCAGGTGAAGAAGATCTGCGGGATCATCGGCAACGTTTCGGCCGAGGTCGTCAGCGAGAAGAAGGACGACATCCTCGTCGAGGGCCGGCGCATCGCTGCATGGCACAAGAACGTGATCGTGAAGGTGCCGCTCACCCCGGACGGGCTCGCGGCCGGGAAGATCCTCGCCGGCGAGGGCACGCGCATCAACGTCACGCTCTGCTTCAGCGTCAACCAGGCGCTGCTCGCCGCGGCGATCGGCGCGTACATCATCAGCCCGTTCGTCGGCCGCGTAGACGACATCAACGAGGACGGGATGCAGGTCGTGCGCGATATCGTGTCGGCCTACCGCCAGCAGGACATCAAGACCAAGGTCCTGGCCGCGAGCCTGCGCGGACCGCTGCATGTGACGCAGGCTGCGCTCGCCGGAGCCGACATCGGGACGATGCCGTTCAGCGTGATGCAAGCGATGTTCAAGCACCCGCTCACCGACGCCGGCCTCAAGCGCTTCAAAGAGGATTACCTGAAGAGCCAGGAAGCGAAGCCGGCCCAGCCCGCGGAGACGGCCGCGAAGCGCTAGCCGCCTAGCGGCGCGGTGGCTCGCCCACGACGAGCTCGCGCGGATCCGCGGCGTGGATACCACAGAGGTCGAGCACGCACAGGGTCATCGCGAGCTTCTCCTCGATCCGTCCGGTCTTGATCGCGACGTCGGTCGCGTACAGCACCTCGTATGCGCGGATGACGTCGGCCCGCGCGATCCGGCGCGCGAAGGCCTGCCACTTCCCGATCGCGTATGCAGAGCTGCGGATCGCCTTCGCCATCCGTTCGGCGTCGGCGTTCGTCTTCATCGCGGACGCGAAGAGCAGGACCCGGAACTGCCAGAGCAGCAGCGCCAGGATCTGCTGCGGCGCCTGGCCCTCGGCGAGCAATGACTCGAGCCGGCTCATCGCGGTGCTCGAGTCGCGCCGCACGACGGCCTGGGTGAGCTGGAAGATATCGGTCTCGATCGCGCCGCTCACGAGCGCGCGCACGTCCGCACCGGTGACCCGAGCGCCCGCGGCGAACGCCCCGAGCTTGGCGATCTCCTGGTCGACCCGCTCGCTGTCCGGACCGACGGCCGCGCCCAGCTCGTTGATCGCCTCGGGGGCGAGCTCGACGCCGAAGAGCGTGGCTCGCGCCGCGATCCAGCCACCCAGAACGTCGGGCCCGAGCCGGGTCACGTGCTCGGTCGTGCCGCCGGCGGCCTCGACCACCGTTGCCAGGTCCACGCTGTACTCGGCCGCCTTCGCCTTCGGCGCGCGGCGGGCGCGCGACTGGATCTTCGCCTCGCTGACGAGCACGAGGACCGCTTCCGCCGGGAAGCGCTCCACCACGCCGGTGTCCTTCAGCGCTTCGGCGTGCTCGACGACGACGATGCGCCGCTCGTCCACGGCATCGAACAGGCCCTGCGAGCGGCCGGCGAGCTCGATCACCGACGGTGCGTCGGTGCGCGCGTCGTACCGGCTCAGCCCGAGCTGCGTCCCGAGGTCGGTCGAGCGCTGCGCGCGCAGGTCTGATGGCCGGTCGTCGCCGTTCGCGAGCGACACGACGAGCTCAGCCGCGCGGAGCCGCGCACGGTACGGGTCCTCGCCGTGGATGAGATAGAGGGAGCGAGCGCGAGCGGGCACGCGATCGAGCCTAGCGGGCGAGGCGCGGGATCCCCTGCGGCCGCGGCGGCGGCAATCCGTTCGCGTGTGGCCGGACGACGAGCCGCCCGCCGTCGGCGCTGACCTCGATCGTGCCGTCGCGATCCGTTCGGTACGTCGGCACGCCTGCGAGCGCGGCGAGCGTCTCCGGCGTCGGATGCCCGTAGCGGTTGTCGAGGCCGGCGGAGATGAGCGCGATCTCGGGGCGCACCGCGCCGACGAGCGCGCTCGCATACGGCGTCGCGGCGCCGTGGTGCGGCGGCACGTAGATCCGTGCGCGCAGCGCCTCCGGCGCGAGGAGCAGGTCGGCCTGGGCGGCTTCCGTCGCGTCGCCGCCGAACAGGATGGACACCCCGCCGAGGTCGAGGCGCAGCACGAGCGACGGGATGTCGACCTGCGGATCGCCGTTGGGCGCGAGCACGCGGATGCGCGCCGCCCCGAGCTTCACGACGGAGCCGACGCCGAGGTCCGCGCGCGCGATGCCGTGAGCCGCGATCCGCGCGTTCCATGCGTCGGCGAGCGGCCCGGCGTTGAGGCCGCGCGGCGCGACCGCGAGCCCGACCTCGTAGCGGTCGAGCACCGCGACGAGCCCCGCGCCGTGATCGAGATGCGCATGGGTGAGCGCGACGAGGTCGATGCGCCGCCGCCACGCCGGCAGGCTGGCCCCGAGCTCCGCGAGCAGGCGGTTCGGATCCGGGCCGCCATCGATGAGCGCGATCTTGCCGCCGGCTTCGACGAGGTACGCATCGCCCTGGCCGATGTCGAGCGCGCGCACGCGGAAGGCGGGTGCGGCGGTCGCAGCAAGCCCGGCCGCGATCGCGACGACGACGAGGATCGGCACGACGGCGATCGCGATCGTGCGCCGCGACGGAAGCGCCGGTGGATGAGGCAGCCGGATCGGGCGGAACGAGACCCGCACACGCCGCGCGGCGAGGACGAGGCCGGCGCAGAGCCCAAGGAGCGCGAACGCGGTGAGCGGGCCGCGCGGCACATCGACGGCCGCGAGGGGTAGACCGGCGGCGGTCTCGACGACGGCACGGAGCGCGAAGGCCATCGCGTACGCCGCGAGCGCGAACGGCCGCGCGAGGTCCGTCGAGAGGGTACCGGCCGCGATCGTCGCGACGCTCGTGGCCATGAGCGCGGGGAACAGCGGGACCGCGACGAGGTTCGCGGCCGGCGAGATGAGCGAGACGCGGCCGAAGATCCCCGCGACGATCGGCAGCGTCGGTAGGGTCGCGGCGATCGTGGCGGCGAGGCCGTCGCCGATGAGCGCAGGGAGCCACCGAAGCCGCTCGGCAAGCGGTGCCTGGAACGCGAGGAGGCCGGCGGTCGCGCCCGCGCTGAGGAGGAAGCTCGGATCTGTGATCGTCGCGGGCTCGAGCGCCAGCATCGCAGCGATCGCGGCGCAGAGACCGTTTGCCGCCGCGGCGCGGCGACCGAGTACTTGCCCGAGCGAGGTGACCGCGGCCATGACCGCGCTGCGGACAACGCTCGCGCCGAGCCCGACGAGCAGGCTGTACAGGACCACCGCGCCGACCGTCGCGATCGCGCGGACCCGAGGGCCCGCCCGGCCACGCAGCAGCGCCGCGACGGCAGCGGCGACGAGCGTCATGTTGAAGCCGGAGATCGCGAGCAGATGGCTCGTGCCGCTCCGCGAGAAGGCGTACGCCAGATCGGCGCTGATGCTGCCGCGATCGCCCAGCGCGATGCCGAGGAGGATGCCGCTCTCTGGCTCGGGCACGAGCCGGCGCAACGGTCCGCCGAGCGCCGCGCGCACGTCGGCGAAGGCGCCGATGCCGCCGGCCGGTGCAGCCGGGAAGGCGACCCGGATCGACGCGGCGATCGCGAGGATCGCGGCCGCGCCCCAGGCGAGCCGGCGCATCCGATCGGCGCTCGCGATCGCGAGAGCAAGACACGCGAGCGCGACCGCCGTGCCGGCCACCGGCACCAGACCGGGCGCCGCGGTCGCGAGGAGCGACAACGCCGTCGCCACGACGGCGGCGGGCAGGAGCGGCAGGCCGTTCAGCGCACGCTCACGAGATCGCGAAGATCGGCGAAGACCTTCGGCGAGACGAGACCGCGCGTTTGGAGCTCGTCGACGGTCGCGAACGGCTTTGCACTGCGCGCCCGGACGATGGCCGCGGCCGTCGCCGGACCGACGCCCGGCAGGGCATCGAGCTCGTTCGCGGTCGCGCTGTTGAGATTGACCTTCTGCTCGGCGGTGCTCCCCAAGGCACCGGCCGGCACGAGCTCACCGGGCCGCGGCACGTAGACCCGCGTCCCGTCGCGCAGCGGTGCGGCCTTGTTCAGGGCGAAGGGATCGGCGTCCGGCGTCATGCCGCCGGCCGCGACGAGCGCATCCAGGACGCGCGCGCCCGCGGGCAGATGGACGACGCCGGGTCGGGCGACCGCTCCGGCGACGTCGACGATGATGATCTGCGCGGTCGGTGCGGCTGACGGCTCGGGCAGCGCCTCGACCACCGGCGGCTCGTCGTGGGCCCGCGCGGCGAACGCGACCGCCGCGCCGCCCGCGGCGACGACCGGGATGAGGACCACGAGCCATCTGCGCACGACGCCCACGGTGCGCAGGTCGGCGCAGGCGTGACCAGTGGGCCGTTCGGCCCGAGCCCCAGGTCCAGCCGGGGCCGTTCGGCCACCCGCTGTCGGTCAGCGGGCCCGCCGAAGCCAGAAGGTCAGTTCGCGCGGCGCCCCTGTTGCGGCGGAGCCATCTGAACGATCGACACCGGCAGGCTCCCGGCGGCCTCGCCGTCGATCTCGAGATCGAAGCGATGCGTGCCGTAGGTGGCGAAGCTCAGGTTGTTCAGCTCGACGATCACATTCACATCCTGGCCGGCGAGCGCGTTCACCGAGATCTCGGGCGCGTTCGGCATGGCCTGCCCGCCATCCGGCTTTCGCAGCCGTACGACGACGGCGTGGGTGCCAGCGTCGAGGCCGAGGATGGCCACCAGGAACATCCGCGGGTGCTGCGCCGGCAGCCCGGTGACGCTGATGTTGCGGAACACCCCGAGGATGCTGACCTTGCCGTCCTGGCCGACGAGCGCGTGGTCGCACAGCGCGGCCAGGCGGATCTCCGGGGGCGTCAACGCTCGGTCACGATGTTCACGAGCTTATCGGCGACCACGATGACCCGGGCGATCGCCGCGCCGGCGATCGCCTCCGTCACCTTCGGGCTTGCAAGCGCGGCCGTTTTCAGTGCGTCCTCGCCGGTGCCGGCCGGCAGCTCGAGGCGTTCCCGCACCTTGCCATTCACCTGCACGACGACAGTCACGCTCGTCGCCCGGGCGAGGCTGGGGTCGTAGGCCGGCCAGGTCCGGCGGTGGACGGAGCCTGCGCCGCCGCGGCGCTGCCACAGCTCCTCCGTGATGTGCGGCGCGAACGGCGCGAGCAGCAGGACGAGCGCATCGGTCGCGTCGTCGCGGCTCGGTCCACTCGCGTGGAAGATGGCGGTCGAGAGCTCCATCATCGCGGCGACCGCGGTGTTGAAGTGATATGCCTCGAGGTCCTCGGTCACCTTCTTGATCGTGCGCTGGACCGCAACGTCCAGATCCGGATCACGCGGGCCCGCCGGCCCGCGCTCGGCCAGCCCGACCGTCCACACCCGATGCAGGAACCGGGACGTGCCCTCGATGCCGGCGGCGTCCCAGTCGTTTCCCTCGGTCCAGGGACCCATGAACATGACGAACAGCCGCACCGTGTCGGCGCCGTAGCGCGCGACGTATTCGTCGGGCGCCTGCACGTTGCCGCGCGACTTGGACATCTTGCGGCCCTTGAACACGATCGTCCCTTGATTCCGCAGATGCTTGATCGGCTCGTCGAAGGGGAGGTAGCCCAGATCGCGTAGGGCCTTGCAGACGAAGCGGCAGTAGAGCAGGTGCAGGATCGCGTGCTCGATGCCGATCGTGTAGCGATCGACCGGGAGCCACTTCTTCCCCGCCTCGACGTTCATGAAGTGCGAGTCGATCTTCGGGTCGACGTAGCGGTACATGTACCAGGACGAGTCGACGAACGTGTCCATCGTGTCGGTCTCGCGCTTCGCCGGGCCGCCGCATCTCGGGCAGGTGGTGTTGACGAACGAATCGACCTTCGCCAAGGGCGACCCGCCCCGCCCGGTGAACTGCGTGTCGCGCGGCAGCACGACCGGCAGCTGGTCCTCCGGCACGGGCACCGTGCCATCCGTATCGCAGTACACGATCGGGATCGGCGTACCCCAGTAGCGCTGGCGCGAGATCAGCCAGTCGCGCAGCCGGTACGTGACCGCGGGCGCGCCGATGCCGGTCTTTTTCGCCTCGGACGCGATCGTTCGCTTGCCGACCTCGCTCGGCGTGCCGGAGTACGGACCGCTGCGGACCATGCGCCCCGAGCCGGTGTAGGCGGCCTCAAGGCTCCCGTGCTCCAGGCCGTCGCTCGAGATGACCTCCTTGATCGGCAGCCCATTCGCTTTCGCGAACGCGAAGTCGCGCTCATCGTGCGCGGGTACGGCCATGATCGCGCCGGTGCCGTACGACGCCAGCACGTAGTCGGCGATCCAGATCGGGATGCGCTGGCCCGAGAACACGTTCGTGGCGAACGCGCCGGTATCGACGCCCGTCTTCGGACGCTCCGCGGTCAGGCGATCGATCTCCGACTCTTCGCGCGCCTTGGCGACGTAGATGTCGACGGCGATCTTCTGGGAAGCCGACGTGATCACCTCCACGAGCGGGTGCTCGGGCGCCAGGACCATGAACGTCGCGCCGTAGATCGTGTCCGGCCGCGTCGTGAAGAAACGGATCGTCGCGTCGCGGTGACCCTCGACCGGGAATTCGATCTCGGCACCCTCGGACCGGCCGATCCAGTTCTGCTGCATGACCCGGACGCGTTCCGGCCAATCCAGGCCGTCGAAGCGCAGCAGCTCGTCGGCGTACTGCGTGATCTTGTAGAACCACTGGGTCAGGTCCTTCTTCACGACGAGCGTCTCGCAACGCTCGCAGCGCCCGTTGATGACCTGCTCGTTGGCCAGTACGGTCTCGTCGCGGGGACACCAGTTCACCGGCGCGGTGGCGCGGTAGGCGAGGCCCTTCTCCAGGAACTTCAGGAACATCCACTGATTCCAGCGGTAGTACTCCGGGTAGCAGGTGATGACCTCGCGCCGCCAGTCGATGGCCGCGCCCATCTTCACGAACTGATCGCGCATCTGGGCCATGTTCTTCTCGGTCCAGATCGCGGGATGCATCTTCCGGTCGATCGCGGCGTTCTCCGCGTTGATCCCGAATGCGTCGAAGCCCATCGGGAACAGCACGTTGCGCCCGCGCATCCGGATGAACCGCGCGGCGCAGTCGGCCGGCGCATACGCGTACCAGTGGCCGACGTGCACGTCTCCGGAGGGATACGGAAAGGCGGTCAGGAAGTAGAAGTTCGGCTTGTCGCTCTGGTCCGGGGTGTCATGGAGGCCCGACGCTGCCCAGTGGGCCTGCCACTTCGGCTCGATGGCCAGCGGCGCATAGCGCTCCGTTCTCGTTTCGCTGGTCATGCCGGCACCTCCTTGCGGAAAATCAAAGGACCCCCCGTCCACAAGAGGACGGAAGGGTCACTTCCGCGGTACCACCTCAGTTGAGACTCGTTCCGCGTGCGGTGGAGCTGAGGGGATTCGAACCCCTGACCCCCACACTGCCAGTGTGATGCGCTACCACTGCGCCACAGCCCCGAGTCTCCGCTCGAGCACGGTGATAACGGGGCGTGACCCCGGCGACCGCTAGCGCCCGTTCTCTAGAAGGGCTTCACGATCGCGGCTCCCGGGCGAGTTCGCCGCCCCATCGCACCGGCTCGCACCAGCCGCCGGCTCGCTTTGCGATGGTCACGCGGTTACTGCTCCCGTTCGCAGCCGTTGAAGGCCAAAGTATAGGCGGACAGAGGGGGAGCTTTCAGCGGACGCGGCGGAACGCCGCGGTGATACCTACGACCGCAGGCGGTTCGCATCTCGACGCATCGAGATCGATTGCAGCAGCCCGAGGGCCATGCAGACCGAGAGCAGCGAGGAGCCGCCGTGCGAGATGAACGGCAGCGGGATGCCCGTGACCGGCATGAGGCTCATCGCCATGCCGACGTTCACGACGAGCTGGAAGGCGAGCATCGAGAAGACGCCCGCGGCGAGGAACGTGCCAAAGGGGTCGCGCGCGCGGAACGCGATGCGGAGCGTGGCGGCGAGCAGCACCGCGTAGAGCGCGAACAGGATGACCGCCCCGACGAACCCGAGGTCCTCGGCCAGGCCGGCGAACACGAAGTCCGACTCGGCGATGGGCAGGTACCCGAGCGGCGATTGCGTGCCGGCGGTGAGGCCCTTGCCGGTCGCCTGGCCCGATCCGATCGCGATGAGCGACTGGATGATGTTCCAGCCGGCGCCCTGCGGATCGGCGTACGGGTCGAGGAACGCGGTGAGCCGACCCTTCTGATAGGTCTGCAGGAGACCCCAGATGAGCGGGAACGCCGCGAGGCCGGCCGCGACGAGCGCCGCGAGCTGCCACGGCCGCGCGCCCGCGAGGTACGCCATCCCGAAGAAGATCCCGACGAAGACAAGGCTCGTGCCGAGATCGGGCTGCCGGTAGACGAGAGCGAACGCCGGTCCGAGCAGAAGCAGCGCGCCGCCGAGGACGATCGGTGAGCCCATCCGGTCATGCCGGTCGGCGAAGTACTTCGCGAGCACGACGATGATCAGGACCTTCGCGAACTCGCTCACCTGGAACTGCTGCCCCGCGATCGGGATCCAGCGCTGACCGCCGAGCACGGTGCGGCCGATGACGAGCACCAGCGCGAGCAGGCCCAGGGTCAGGAGGTACAGCAGCGGGGCGAATGTGCCGAACCACGCGTAGTCGAAGTACGCGATCGCGACCATCATGACGATCCCGAGGACGGTGAATATCGCGCCGCGGATGATGAACGCCATCGGGTCGCCCGCGGCCACATCCTCATAGGACGTCGAGTAGGTGATGACGAGGCCGTAGGCCATGAGCAGCAGGGTCGCGATGAGCAGGTAGGGATCGACCAGGTCGAGGCGCCGGAACGTCGGCCGGTCGTGCAGCGGCGACGCAGCGCGCGGGAGCGCGATGCCGGCGGCGCTGCTCACGGCGTCGTCTGGGCCTTGTTCGCGGGATCCTTGCCGAAGTAGGACTCGTAGACCTTTTGGGTCATCGTCACCGCGGGGTTGATGCATGAGTCGCAGACGCTCTTGCTCGAGTTGAAAGTGAAGATGACCATCGCGATCTCCGCGGTCGGGTCGCTGTTGTCCTGCTTCGGCATGAACGACACGAACCAGTTGTGGAATCCGAGGAGGTTGCGCCCGGCGCTGTCCTTTCCGGTCGACGAGCCGAACTCCGCCGTGCCGGTCTTGCCGGCGATCGGGAGCTTGAGGCCCGGCATGTAGGCGTGGCCGATGGTCACGACGGTGCGCGCGGACTCGCGGATGAGCCGCAGATCCTCGGGCTTCATCTCGAGCTTGCGCGCGATCTCGGGCTGCTTCACGTAGGTCGCGTTGCCTTGGGCGTCATCGACCTCCTTGAGGAGGTGCGGGACGAACACCGTGCCGCCGTTCGCGACCGAGGCGTACGCGTTCACGAGCTGTAGCGGCGTCACTGCGACGTAGCCCTGGCCGATCGCCTCGTGATAGGTGTTGCCGATCGTCCACGGCTCGCCGAAGGTCTGCTCCTTCCACGCCGGGTCGGGCATGATGCCGGCCGCTTCGCCGGGCAGATCGATGCCGGTCGGCTGGCCGAAGCCGAGCATGTGCCCGTACTTCGCGATCGCGTCGGGCCCGACGCCTTGGACGCTGCTCATCGGCGAGCCACCCGCGAGCGAATAGAAGTAGATGTCGCTCGAGTGGGCGAAGCCGTGCACGAAGTCGAGCGTGCCGTGGGCGCGCCAATCGTAGAAGTTGAAACCCGACACGCTGATGACGTTCGAGGTGACATTCACGATCGTGTTCCGGGTCGCGGTGCCGGCGGTGAGCGCCGAAAGCCCCGTGACCATCTTGAACGTCGAGCCCGGCGGATAGATCTCCCCCACCGCCTTGTTGACGAGCGGGTGGCGGTCGTCGTGGTTGAGCGCGTCGAGCTCCTTCTGGGTGATCCCGCGGATGAACATGTTGTTGTCGTACGCCGGCGTCGACACCATCGCCAGGATCTCGCCGTTCTGCGGGTTCATCGCGACCGCGACGCCTTGCGTGAACTTGTCCGCAGCGACGCCGGCCTCGAGCTCGGTCGCGAGGATGTGCTGCAGCTTGTCGTCGATCGTCAGCACCAGGTTGCCGCCGGGCTGGGGCGGCGTCTCGGCGAGGGTCTTGATCTCCCGCTGCGAGGCATCGCGCTCGATCTCGCGCCAGCCGTAGGTCCCGCGGAGGTACTGCTCGTACTCCCACTCGAGCCCGGTGCGGCCGATCTGGTCGGTGGGCAGATACCCCTGGTCACGCAGCTTCGCGAGCTCGTCCTCGGTGACCGGCCCGGTGTAGCCGATGATCGGCGAGTACAAGGGACCCTCGACGTATTGACGGATCGACTCCGCGTCGATGCGAACCCCCGGGAACGCTTCCGCGCGCTCAGCAAGGAGCAGCGCGACGTCACGCGAGACCGGCTGCGTCGAGATCTTCGCCGGCTCGTACGGGTTGCGCGCGCGCTGATCGGCGACCGCCTTGAGCGCTTCGTTCCCGTCCCGACCCACGAGCTTCGCGATGCCGAGCACGACGTCGTTCTCGCGGGCCTTCGGGAGATCGATCGGGACGATGCTCACCGCGAAGCCCGGGATGTTGCGCACGAGGACCTTGCCGTTGCGGTCGAGGATGATGCCGCGGTCCGCGGTCACCGGCAGGCGGAGCAGCCGGTTGTCCTCCGCGAGGCCGCGGTAGTGCTGGCCCTGCGCGATCTGCAGATCCCAGAGCCGGACGGTGAGGATCGAGATCATGAACGCGACGACCAAGCCGACCGCGATGAAGCGGTACGGACGGACGAACGCGCGTGGACGCTCCCCGGTCTTCACCGTTAGAAGGATGCCTGTTTCTCGGTGTGCCGTGAGAGCCAGCGCGCGATCGGATACGTAGCGATCGCGAGCGCGCCGGTGAAGATCGCGCCGCCGCCGATCTGGATCGCGAGCCCGGTCAGATCGGGGACCGGCGTGCCGGCGACCGCGAGAGCGAGCGTGTAGAGGATCCCGGCGACGAACGCGGCGGCCACGAGGTACGCCGCCCCCAGCAGCACCGGCACGGGTCGCGGCGCGGGCCGCTCACCGAGGCCGATGGCCGCGACGGGTGGCAGGGACGCGACAGCGAAGGCGCCGAGCGGGCCACCGGACAGGAGGTCGGCGGCGAGCCCCCCGACGAACGCCCACCACACCGCCTCGCCGGCACCCGCCGCGAGGGACCACGAGCCAGCGACGAGGAAGGGCAGGTTCGGCCGCGCGCCGCCGACGGAGAGGAACGGGACCACCGCGCTCTGGAGGAGCGCCGCGGCGAGCGGGATCGCTATCGCGAGCGCGACGCGCACTGCCCCTCCCGATCCACCGGACGCGGTCGCGCTACGACGCGCCTCCTACGAGTGCGGCCGCGGATCGAGCGTGCGGACCTGTGGGGCCAGCCCGGCCACGGGCCGCTCCCCCTCCTCGGCAAGCTCCTCCTCGAGGCGCGGGAACGGATCCTCATCGCGCAGCTTCGCGCTCACGTAGATGAGCACGAGACGGAGCGTCGCCGCGACCGGCACGGCGAGCACGACGCCGATGAGCCCGAAGACCGCGCCACCGGTGAGGAGCGAGAAGATCACGAGCGCCGGATGCAGCCGCACGATGCGGCCGATCACGAGCGGGATGACGAAGTAATCCTCGGCGTGGCGAAGGACCGTGTACATGATCGCGATCGCGCCGACGTACGCGAGCTGCGACCACGCGAATGGATTCGGGTTGCCGAGCGCGACGAGACACGCGATCGCTCCGGCGGTGATCGGACCGATGATCGGGATGACCTCGAGGACGCCGGTGACGAGTCCGAGGAGGAGGCTGAATGGGACGCCGAAGAACGTGAGCCCGATCGTGGTGACCGTCGACATGATCACGACCAGGAGCAGCTGGCCGCGCACGTAGCGGCTGAGCAGCAGGCTCACCTGCTCCCCCAGCGGCAGCAGCTCGTGGCGGTGCGTCGGCGGCACGAGAGCCTTCAGCCACTTGATGAGCCGCGGCCAGTCGCGGAGGAAGAAGAACGTGGCGATGAGGAACACCAGGAACTCGAGCAGGAAGTGCGAGAACCCCACGATGAACGGCACGGCGAGGGTCGCGACGTTGCGGCTGACCTCGATCGGGGCCGTGGCGATGGGCCCGAACACGATCGGCACCAGATCCTCGGCGCCCATCTGATCGAGCGTCTCCGCAAGGGTATTTTGGGCGTTTGCAATCAAAGTTGGTAGCGATCGCTGGAACGTCTGAGCCTGCTCGACGGCCAGCGGGGCCAGGAATCGCACCCCACCGGCGATGAGCAGCAGCACGGCGATGAACACGATCGCCGCGGCCGGGCCGCGATGGTTCGTGAGGCGATTCTCGAACGCGCGCACGACCGGGAGAAGGATGTAGCCGAGGATCGCGGCCCAGAGGAATGGCCGCACGATGTCACCGGCGCGATAGATGAGGAAGATCGCGGCCACGACGAGCACCGCGACGGTGACGCGTTTCAGCGTGGGGCTCCAGCGCGGCGGGTGGAGTGCGATCATCCGCGTCGATTATCCCGCAGGGAATCGCGAAGGGTGGGCATTTCGCCCCGACGCCATGCCGCGAGGTCGTTGCGATGCGCGACGAACGTGAGGATCGCGGCGCCGATCCCGAACAGCTGGTGGTCCTGGAGCCCGACCGTGACCAGGCCGAGCGCTGTGATCGCGGTGACTGTGCTCAGTACCGCACGGCGGATGACGAGGAGACCGAGACCCCAGGTGACGAGTCCGAGCACCGCGAGCGCGGGGGCGATACCGATGTAGCCACCGAGCGTCGTCGCCGCTCCTTTCCCACCCCGGAAGCCGGCGAACACCGGGGCGATCTGACCTACGACGGCCGCGAGCGCGCAGGCGTCGCCGAGCAGCGATCCGCCGATGATCAGACCCGCGAGGCCGCAGATCGCGCCCTTCAACAGGTCGGCGACGAGGACCGCGACGCCGGCTGCCGGGCCGACGGTGAGGGCCACGTTGGTCGAGCCCGCGTTGCGCGTCCCGACCGTCCGGGGATCCGGTCGGCCGGCCAATCGGGCGGCGATCAACGCACTCGGAACGCTCCCAACGAGGTAGCTTCCAATTGCAGCCAGCGCAGGGAGAATGACCTCCAATGCCCTTACGCAGTCACTGTCAGAATCGGTCGCAAGCCCATTTCAGGTACAATAGGCGTCTCCAGTGGGGCACAAAAGGACATCCTCCCGCCGCCCCGGCACCCAATGTTTCACGTTTGTCGCGCCGTGAACGTGCTTGCTATTAGCAACCAGAAGGGCGGAGTGGGGAAGACGACGACTGCCATCAGTCTGGCCGCCGCCTTGGTCGAAAGGGGCTCCCGAGTGCTCCTGATCGACCTCGATCCGCAAGGCAATGCGACCAGCGGATTGGGCATTGGCAAGGACCAGCCGCACTCCGTGTATGGCGTCCTGGTGCGGGACGAACCGCTCGGGGAAGCCGTCCAGCCGACCCTCGTCGCGGGCCTCGACCTGCTCCCGTCGTCGCCGGAAATGGCTGGGGCGGAGGTCGAGCTGGTGCCACTTCTGGCGCGCGAGTTCCGCCTGCGCGACGCCCTCCGGCGTGAGAAGGGATACGACACGGTGCTCATCGATTGCCCACCGTCGCTCGGCCTGCTGACGGTCAATGCGCTCGTCGCTGCCGACGCGGTGCTCGTGCCGGTGCAGTGCGAGTACTACGCCCTCGAAGGGCTGGCGCAGCTCCTGGCGACCATCGACGCCGTGCGGGTCCGGTTGAACGCGAAGCTCGAGGTCCTGGCGATCGTCCTGACGATGGAGGACCGCCGGAACCGGCTATCGATGCAGGTGACCGAGGAGGTCATCCGGCACTTCCCGGAGCTCGTCGCTCGCGTGCGCATCCCGCGGACGGTCCGCCTCGCCGAAGCCCCGAGCCACGGGCAGCCGATCAACATCTACGACCCGGGCTCACGCGCTGCGCAGGCGTACGGTGACCTGGCGCAGGAGATCTCGATGCGCCTGGCGTCGCGGGTCCCGATCGCGCTCGGCGGGGTGGGGGCGTAGTGGCCCGCACCGGTCTCGGCCGCGGGCTCGACGTGCTCCTGGGGAGCGCTCCAGCGGCAACTGCGATCACCCTCGCGCCCGGCGCGCTCGAGATCCCGCTCGAGAAGATCCAGCCGAATCGGCAGCAGCCCCGGCAGCATTTCGACCAGGAGTCGATCCGCGAGCTCGCCGCCTCGATCACCGCCCACGGGGTCTTGCAACCAATTGTGGTCTCACGAACCCCCGACGGCTTCGAGCTCATCGCCGGTCACCGCCGGGTCCTCGCCTCACGGGTCGCGGGCAAGACCTCGATCCCAGCGGTCGTGCGCGAGGACGTGCGCGACCGGCTGGAGCTTGCGCTCGTGGAGAACCTGCAGCGCGCCGACCTGAACGCGATCGAAACGGCCCGCGCCTACAAGCTTCTGATGGAGACGTACGACCTCACCCAGGAGCAGCTCGCGGAGCGGCTCGGCAAGTCGCGATCCGCGATCGCGAATACATTGCGCGCGCTCCAAGCGCCGCAGGTCCTCCAGGACGCGGTGCAGGACGGCAAGATCAGCGAGGGCCACCTCCGCGCGCTCCTACCGCTACCACTTTCGGAAGCGGTGCGGGCGCTTGGGGAGATCCTCGCGAAGGGGATGTCGGTTCGCGAAGCCGAGGCCCTCGCGCGCAAAATGGTCCATCCAACGCACCCGCGGCGTGCCCGGGTCCGGGGCAACGATCCGGATCTTGCGGGCGTCACGGCCGAGCTGCGCGGCGCGTTGGGCACGAAAGTCGAGATCACCAGGGGCCGCAAGGGCGGCCGCATCGCGATCCAGTTCTATTCCGACGAGGACTTCGAGCGGCTGTACGAGCTGCTGGTCCGCGCCGGTCGCGCGTAGGGAGTGACGATGGCGGTCAAGTCGGTGAAGACAGCGAACGGCAAGGCCACGGTCGGGAACGGCTCGGGGTCGTACAGCGCCGCCGATATCCAGGTCCTCGAGGGCCTCGAGGCGGTACGGCGCCGGCCGGGCATGTACATCGGCACGACCGACCTGCGCGGCCTGCATCACCTCGTGCGTGAGGTCCTCGACAACTCGATCGACGAGGCGATGAACGGGACCTGCGATCGCATCGACATCACGATCCACGCGAACAACGAGATCACCGTCGCCGACAACGGCCGCGGCATCCCGACCGACATCCAGAAGCAGACCGGGAAATCGGCACTCGAGGTCGTGCACACGATCCTCCACGCCGGCGGCAAGTTCGGCGGTGCCGGCTACAAGGTCTCGGGCGGCCTGCACGGCGTGGGCGTGTCCGTCGTGAACGCGCTCTCGACGCATCTGCGCGTCGAGGTCCATCGCGACGGAAAGGTCCACGAGCAGGACTACGCGCGCGGCAAGCCGGTCTCGAAGGTGAAGCAGATCGCGAAGGGGCTGCACCAGCCACCGCAGGTCGAGTGGAAGCCGCGGGAGAAGCTGACCGGCACGATCACGACGTTCGCGCCCGACCCCGAAGTGTTCCCGGTCATCCAGTGGGACCGCTCGATCATCGTGCAGTGGCTGCGCGAGACGGCCTACCTCAACAAGGGCCTCTTCCTCTTCATCCTGGACGAGCACGACGACACGACCGAGGCTTTCTACTTCGACGGAGGCGTCGTGTCGTTCGTGCGGCACCTCGACAAGTCGCACCAGAGCCTGCACAAGCCGGTCTACGTCGAGCGCTCGTTCGAGAACGACACGGTCGTCGAGGTGGCGTTCGAGTACAACGACACCTTCGCGGAGAAGGTCTACACGTTCGCCAACAACATCAACACCATGGACGGCGGCGCCCATCTCACCGGCTTTCGCACCGCACTCACCCGCACGCTGAACGCGTACGCGCGGAAGAGCGGCGCGCTCAAGGAGGCCGACCCGAACCTCACCGCAGAGGATGTCCGCGAGGGCCTCACGGCGGTCATCAGCGTGAAGATCAAGGAGCCCCAGTTCGAGGGCCAGACCAAGACGCGCCTCGGCAACGCCGAGGTCGCCGGCCAGGTCGCGTCAGCGATCAACGACAAGCTCGGCCAGTACCTCGAGGAGAATCCCCAGGACGGCCGCCGGATCGTCGAGAAGTGCCTCACCGCGTTCCGCGCGCGCGAGGCGGCCCGCAAGGCCCGTGACCTCGTGCTCCGCAAGGGCGCGCTCGACGGGTTCTCGCTCCCGGGCAAGCTCGCCGACTGCCAGGAGCGCGATCCCGAGAAGGCCGAGCTCATCCTCGTGGAAGGCAACTCGGCCGGCGGTTCGGCCAAGGGCGGCCGCGATCGCCGCTTCCAGGCGATCCTCCCGTTGCGCGGCAAGATCCTGAACGTCGAGAAGGCCCGCGCCGACAAGATGCTCGGCAACGAGGAGATCAAGGCGATCATCACCGCGCTCGGCACGGGGATCGGCGACTACTTCGACGCGTCGAAGCTCCGCTACGGCAAGACCATCCTGCTCGCCGACGCGGACGTCGATGGCTCGCACATCCGCACGCTGCTCCTGACCCTTCTGTACCGGCACTTCAAGCCGCTCATCGAGCAGGGCCGCATCTTCATCGGCCAGCCGCCGCTCTACCGGCTGCAGCTCGGCAAGGAGATCCGGTGGGTCTACTCGGACAAGGAGCGCGACGCGGCGATCAAGGAGCTGAAGGCTCTCGCCAAGACGAAGTCGGCGGAGCGAAAGACGAAAGCTGCCGCCAAGAAGGCGAAGGGCGAGGCCGCCGACGCGGTCGAGGTCGAGTCGACCTCTACCGACGAGGGCACCGACGACGGCAAAGGCGGACGCGAGCCCGCGATCGCCCGGTACAAGGGTCTCGGCGAGATGAACGCCGAGCAGCTGTGGGACACGACGCTCAACCCGGCCACGCGAACGCTCCGAAAGGTCAACCTGGCGGACGCCGAGCGAGCCGACTTCGTGTTCGACGAGCTCATGGGCACCGAGGTCGAGGGCCGCAAGAAATGGATCATGGCCAACGCGAAGTCCGCGGAGCTCGACCTGTAGTGGCGAGGCTCCTCGACCTCGGCGTCGACTTCGAGCACTGGTGCTTCGCCTGCGGGCGGCTCAACCCGTCCGGGCTGCAGCTCGACTTCGACGTTTCGACGAACAGCGCGAGCGCGCGGTACACCGGGTCGCAGCGCCACCAGGGCTACGACGGCACGCTGCACGGTGGAGTGGTGACCGCGCTGCTCGACGAGACCATGGGCTGGGCGATCTTCCACCAGGGGATCTGGGGCGTGACCGCGAAGCTGGAGGTCACGTTCAAGCGGCCCGTACCGGTGGGCGAGGAGATCGTCGTCAGCGGCGAGCTCGTCCGCGAGCGCGGCCGCACGATCGAGACGAAGGGGACCGTGGTTCGCGCGAGCGACGGAGAGGTGCTGGCCGAGGCGACCGCGATCTTCATGCGCATGCCCGATGACCGGCGCGCGGAGCTCGAGAAGCGCTACTCCCGCACCGGCGAGGCCTTCGCGCGCGTACGCGCCGCCGTCGCGGCGGAAGCGGAAGACAAGGAGCACGCGAGAACGTGATCGAACGACCGGATGACCAGCGCGAGGTGGGCGTCGAGCTCGAGACCGAGATGCGAAAGGCCTACCTCGACTACGCGATGACCGTCATCGTCGCGCGCGCGCTGCCGGATGTGCGCGACGGCTTGAAGCCCGTGCAGCGCCGGATCCTTTGGACGATGCACGAGATGGGCCTTCGCAGCGACCGGCCGTTCCGTAAATCCGCGGCGATCGTCGGCGACGTGATGGGGAAGTACCACCCCCACGGTGACGTGCCGATCTACGACGCGCTCGCGCGCTTCGCGCAGGACTTCACGATGCGCTACCCGCCGATCCAGGGACAGGGAAACTTCGGCTGCTTCTCGGGCGACACGAAGGTCGAGCTCGTGAACGGCGAGCAGCGCACATTCGTCGAGCTCGTCGAGATGGTCCACCGCGGCGTGCGGGCCGAGGTCTTCACCCTCGACGCACACCGCAACGTGCGCATCAAGCCGCTGCGCGCTCCGCGCCTCGTGAAGCGCAACGACACGATCGTGAAGGTCACGCTCGTCTCGGGCGCGGAGATCCTCTGCACCCCCGACCACCGATTCATGATGCGCGACGGGACATATCGCGAGGCCAGCAAGCTCAAACCGAAGGACCAGCTCATGCCGTTCGCGCGCACCGCGATCCCCGAGCGCCTGCATCGCACGGGCGCGTTCCCGGTCCCCGCGAGCCTCTCGCAGGTCGTCACGTCGGTCGCCCCCGCCGGGAAAGCGGACGTCTACGACCTCACGGTCGACGTCACGCAGAACTTCGCGCTCGCGGCCGGCGTCTTCGTGCACAACTCGATCGACGACGACCCACCGGCACATATGAGGTACTGCACGACTGGAGACACCCTCGTTCGGACCGCGAATCGCACCGTGCCGATCGCCGAATTCGTGGCGGATGCGACAGAGAGCTCCGACAACGACGTGGACCTCGAGATCCTCGATCGCCGCGGCCAGGTCGTGCATGCGAGCAAGTTCTTCCATTCAGGCACGCATCCGACCATGCGGCTGCGCACGCGCGAGGGATACGAGCTCGCGGGCACGAAGAATCACCCGATCCTGATGATCCAGGCGGTGGCCGGCGTGCCGATGCTCGTGTGGAAGCTCCTGGAAGAGGTCACTCCGGGCGACCGTGTCGCGCTCCTTCGCCGACCTGCGGCGACCGATCCCCGAGCGCTCACGCCGCGCGAGCACGCGCTCGCGACCCTGGCCGGCGGGATGGTCTCGGAAGGCTGGGTGTCTGAAGAGCGCGCGGGCTTCAACAACCTCGATCACGAGTACTTCGAGGCGGTGACGACCGCGTACGACGAGATCGTGGGCGGACAGCGATACGCCTACTCACGCGTCATCAAGTCGAACAACCTGCTCCACGAGCTCGACGTTCAGAACATGGCCGCGTTGAAGGCGAGCCCGCTCGCCGAACTGGTCGGGCAGCGGAGCGCCGCCAAGCGCGTGCCGGCGTTCGTGTGGGCGGGCTCACCGGAATTCAAGGCTGCCTTCCTTCGCGCGCTCTTCGAGGGCGACGGGTCGTCTTCACTGCTGCGACCCCGGGTCGGCGTCGCGATCCAGATCAGCTACTCGACCCGCAGCCAGCAGCTTGCGACCGGCGTTCAGCAGCTCCTGCTCGAGTTCGGCGTCGTTTCGAAGCAATGCCATTACGAGGATGGCGAGATCAAGGTCGTCATCACCAACCGGCGCGACGCTCGGCGATTCGCGGCGGCCATCGGGTTCCACGGCGCGAAGCGCGCGAAGCTCGACTCCGAGCTCGCGCAGATCCCGCTCGCAAGCACGGCGATGAGTGCCGACGCGGTCCCATTTGTCGCGGGGTACATCCGCGGCGAGCGCATGGCGCGGTGGACCGATCGCGAGTGGCTCAGGAAGCACAACATCGACCGGATCGAACGGTGGGAACGCGATCGCGACGAGATCCTGGGGCATCTGACGAACGACGAGGTCCGTCGGGTCATCGAGCCGCTCGTCGATGGCACCTACTACTACGCGACCGTGGCCGTCGTCGAGGACGCGGGCCTGCAACCCGTCTACTCGTTGCGCGTCGACACTGAAGACCACAGCTTCATCACCAACGGCTTCGTGAGCCACAACACCGAAGCGCGTCCGGCGGCCCTCGCGGCGGAGCTCCTCGCGGACATCGAGAAGGAGACCGTCGACTGGTACCCGAACTACGACAACCGGCACCTGCAGCCGACGGTGCTGCCGGCGCGCGTGCCGAACCTTCTGGTGAACGGGTCGACCGGCATCGCGGTCGGCATGGCGAGCAACATCCCGCCACACAACCTCCGCGAGGTCGCCGAAGCCACCAAACGGCTCGTCGATGACCCCGAGCTCACGAACGACGACCTTTGCGAGACCGTCCTCGGCCCCGATTTCCCGGGCGGCGGCGTCATCTACCGCTTCGAGGAGCAGAAGAACATCGAGACCGGCGCGACCGAGCGCGTCGACGCGATCCGCCGGGCGTATGCGAATGGTCGCGGACGGATCCTCATGCGGGCAAAGGCCCACGTCGAGGACGGCAAGGGTGGACGGCAGTCCATCGTCGTCACCGAGCTCCCGTACGCGGTGAACAAGGCCACGCTCATCGAGAAGATCGCCGATCTCGTGCAGTCCAAGCGTCTCGCCGGGATCTCAGACATCCGCGACGAGAGCGACCGCGAGGGGATGCGTGTGGTCATCGAGATCAAGCGCGATGACAGCGCGGACCGAGTGCTGAACAACCTGTACAAGCACACCGCCATGCAATCGGCCTTCAACCTGAACATGCTGGCGCTCGTCGATTCGTCGCCGAAGACGCTCTCCCTGAAGGACGTCCTCCAGCACCACATCGACTATCGGAAGCAGGTCATCAAGCGGCGCACCGAATTCGACCTGGGCAAGGCGAAGGAGCGGGCGCACATCCTCGAGGGCTTCAAGATCGCCCTCGACAACATCGACGAGATCGTGAAGACCATCCGCGCGAGCAAGAGTCCCGAGGCCGCGCTCACCAACCTGCGCGAGAAGTTCGAGCTCTCCGAGATCCAGGCGCGCGCGATCCTCGAGATGCAGCTCCGCCGCCTCACGGGGCTGGAGCGGCAGAGGGTCGAGGACGAGTACCGCGAGACCATCAAGCTCATCGCGGAGCTCGAATCCATCCTCGGCAACGCCAAGAAGATCCTGTTCCTCATCAAGCAGGACATGGATGAGCTCACGGCCAAATACGGCGACGACCGCCGAACGAAGATCCTGGACGACCTCAACCGCGAGCTCACGGACCAGGACCTGGTCGCGGACGAGGACGTCGTCATCACGGTCTCCACGCGCAACTACGTGAAACGCATGCCGCTCTCGACGTACAAGGCCCAGCACCGTGGCGGCCGCGGGGTCATCGGCATGGCGACGCGGGACGAGGACGACGTCGAGCACCTCGTCGTCGCGCGCAACCATGACCGGCTCTACGTCTTCACCGATCGCGGCCGGGTCTTCGCGCTGAAGGCCTTCGAGCTACCGGACGCGAGCCGCACCGCCAAGGGCACGCCCATCCAGAACATCCTCGAGGCCATGCAGTCGGGCGAGCGCGTCTCCGCCCTCATCGCGATCCGCGAGGGCAGCGCCGTGCCGCACCTCGTCATGGCCACGCGCAAGGGCTTCGTGAAGAAGACCTCGCTGTCGGAATACGGCAACGTGCGCCGCGCGGGCCTCATCGCGATCCTGCTGCGCAAGGACGACCGGCTCGCCTGGGTCGCCGCCGCGGGCGACAAGGACCGCATCGTCATCGCCACGAAGAAGGGCAAGGCCATCACGTTCAAGGCAACGGATACGCGCCCGATGGGCCGCCAGACCCAGGGCGTCACCGGCATCCGCCTCGCGAAGGGCGACGAGGTCATCGGCATGGGCGTCGTGAACGCCCGGACCGAGGTCCTCTCCGTCACCGAGAACGGGTACGGGAAGCGGACGAAGGTCGAGGATTTCCCGACCCACAACCGCGGCGGCCAGGGCGTCATCCTCGCGTCCGTCACTGCGAAAACGGGCAACGTTGCCGCCATCCAGGTCATCGACGAGAAGAGCGAGGAGGTCCTGCTCATCTCGACCAACGGCGTCGTGATCCGCGTGCCGATGGACCAGATCCGCGTGCTCGGCCGCGCGACCCAGGGCGTAAAGGTGATGGCCACCGGCGAGGCCAAGATCGCGTCCATCGCCACCTTCGCCCAGACCCGTCCGTCACAGCCGGGGCTCGGCCTCCAGAACAGCTAACTTCCGGCGAGCGTTACCGGGGTTGTCCGCCTCGCGTACGGTCTTGCGACACACGGGCGCGGACAGTACGAAATCGCTACCAAAACCCGTTGCGCTTCGCCTGCTTGCCCCGTTACGGTCGGTGCCGGGAGCACGCGGAAACGTGTTCTCCGGACGCTGAGGGAAGAGGGACCGACCGGATTTGATCCGTCTCGAGGACGTCAGTAAGCGCTACCCGAACGGGACCGCGGCGCTGCAGGACGTTGACCTCACCATCGACCAGGGCGACTTCACATTCCTGGTCGGGTCGTCCGGCGCCGGCAAGTCGACGCTCATCCGGCTGCTGATCCGCGATGAGCTCCCGACGACCGGCCGGGTGATCGTCGACGACAAGGACGTGGCGAAGCTCCGCCACTCGCAGATCCCGAATCTCCGCCGCCTCGTCGGCGTCGTCTTCCAGGATTTCAAGCTGCTCCCGACCCGCACCGTCACGGAGAACGTCGCCTTCGCGCTCCTCGTGACCGGGCACAGTGGCCACATCGTCCGCGAGGAGACGGAGCGCGCGCTCGCGCTCGTCGGCCTCTCGCAGCGGCGGACGCACTTCCCGCGTGAGCTCTCGGGTGGCGAGCAGCAGCGTGTCGCGATCGCGCGCGCGCTGGTCAACCGGCCGCGGGTCCTCATCGCTGACGAGCCGACCGGCAACCTCGACCCGGTGACGAGCTGGGAGATCATCAAGCTCCTCACGCGCGTCCAGGAGCTCGGCACCACGCTCGTGATGGCGACGCACAACGCCGAGATCGTGAACGCGCTGCGCCGGCGGGTGGTCCACCTCGACCACGGCGCGATCGTCCGCGACGAGCGCGAAGGGCTGTACGCGGCATGAGGCGCTTCGGCTATGTGCTGGTCGCGGCCTGGCAGGGCTTCTGGCGCAACCCGGTGATGAGCATCGCGGCGACGCTCACGGTGGCGCTGATGCTCGTGCTGTTCGCGTTCTTCATCATCACGGACCGGGGCCTTCAGGCCGCCGCGTCCGCGCTCGAGGCGAAGGTCGAGATCTCGCTGTACCTCGACGACGGGGCCAAGCCATCGGACATCCTCGCGCTCAAGGCGCGCATCGAGAAGGATCCCGCGGTCGCGCGCGTCGACTACCTCACGAAGCAGCAGGCGCTCGACCGGCTGCGCGAGCTCGCGCAGCGCAAAGAGGACTTCACCGTCGCGGACCTTGGCTCCAATCCGCTCCCCGCGTCGCTCGACATCAAGCTCGCGAGCGCGCAGGAGATGACCCGGATCTCGACGTCGCTCAAGGACGAGGTCGGGCACGGCGTCGTCACCGATGTGATCGACAATCCGAGCGTCGTCGAGCAGCTCCTCACGATCACGAAGGTGCTGTCGGTCGGCGGCATCGCGGTCCTCGCGATGATGCTGTTCGTCGCGCTCTTCGTGATCGTCAACACGATCCGCATCTCGGTGCACGCGCGCCGTGACGAGATCGAGATCATGCAGCTCGTCGGGGCCACCGATTGGTTCGTGAGCTGGCCGTTCATCCTCGAAGGCATGCTCGTCGGGGCTTGCGGGGCGGTCCTCGCCGCAGCCGCCCTTGGGATGGCCTACCCGTTCGTCGTGCCTGCTCTGACGCGGTTCCTGGACATCCTCCCGGTCTCGATCGGCGCCACATTCCTGGCCGAAATGGCCCTCGGCGTGCTCGGCTTCGCCCTCCTCGTCGGCGGATTCGGGGCGTCCTTCTCGGTCCGCTCGCAGCTCGCGAAGGGAGCTCGCGCTTGACGATTCACCCTGCGAACTGCGACCATCCAGCCGTTATGGGAGCTCCCCGGACGCGCCGGGGAGGTGGGAACAAGAGGAAGACGCGGCTTCGCACGGCGATCGTCGTGCTGGCAGGGCTTGCCCTCTTCCTGGGACAGGTCATTCCCGCCTCGGCAGACGACCCGCTCGCTGATGCGCTGAAGCGCAAGCAGGAGCTCGAGCGCGCCGTCGCCATCTCCCGCGCCAACACGGAGCGCTACAAGCAGGCCGCCGACCAATTCCAGTACGCCGTCAACGACTCGAACAGCGTGATCGAGGGTCTTCAGGC
Source organism: Candidatus Limnocylindria bacterium (assembly GCA_036569845.1). Taxonomy (GTDB): domain Bacteria; phylum Chloroflexota; class Limnocylindria; order P2-11E; family P2-11E; genus UBA4735. The sequence continues at coordinate 34,450 of DATCPY010000049.1, forward strand.
GAAGGCCGACGCCGCGCAGTCACAGGCCGAGCAGCTCGGCTATGAGATCCAGATCACCGAAGAGCAGCTTCAGCTCGTCGGCTTCCAGCTCGACGAGACGAACGCGCTCGTGTCCTCGCTCAGCGCCCAGGTCGCCGCGGACAACGGGCAGCTGTCGCAGCGCGAAGATCTCTATGCGAAGCACCTGCGGACGACGTACCGGCAGGCGCAGATCAGCCCGCTCGAGATGCTCCTGTCCTCACGTTCGCTCTCCGACTTCGCGAGTCGCATCCAGGCGATGGTCATCATCAACCGCCAGGACGTGCAGCTCGCCAACGAGATCCGCGCGATGCGCGACCAGACCGCGGCGAACATCGAGCTCACCCAGGAGAAGTACGCGGAGATGGGCGGGCTCCAGGAACAGATCACCCAACAGCGCGCCGCCCTCGCAGCGCAGAAGGCGCGTTACGACCAGCTCATCAAGGACGCCCAGACCGCGATCGGAAGCACCGCCGCCGAGCGCGACGCGGCCGCCGCTTTGCGCAATCAGCAGCTCAACGCCGCGGCGAAGCAGAACCAGGAGACCGCCAACCTCAACAAGCTGCTCCAGGATGCCGAAGCGCAGTACGAGCAGCTCGCGGCGCTGGCCGCGGCGCGGTCGGGCCTGGCACCGTACCTCGGGGGCAAGCTGCCGATCTGGCCGCTGCGCGGCGTGCTGACGTCACCGTTCGGCGCCCGGTGGGGCGGCTTCCACAACGGCCTGGACATCGCGAACGTCATGTACTCGCCGATCGTCGCCGCGGCGCCCGGTCGCGTGACGACCGTCGGCAAGCCGTACCTTGCGTCGGGTGACACCGCGACGGTCGTGATCATCGCCCACGGCAACAACTTCTCGACCCTCTATGGCCACCTCGACGACCGCGTCCACCCGCCGGTCGTGAAGGTCGGACAGAACGTCGTCGCCGGCCAGCTCATCGCGTACGAGGGCATGACCGGCTGGACGACCGGCCCGCACCTCCACTTCATGACCATCGTCAACGGCCGTGCGGTCGATCCTCGCCCCTACCTTCCTTGATCAAGCATCTCGGCCTGCGCTGACCTTCGGTCAGCTGCGGCCTCGACACGGGCTCAGGGCTGGTGGAGCTCCCTCGTCGGGCAAAGCCCTCCTCGGTCGCCCCCTTTCGGCACGCCCGATGACGCTGTCGTCATTTTTGATACGATTTACGGCGTAAGAAAGGAGGTGATGTGGAGTGAGCGATAGCTCTGGGAATCCGAAGACCCAAGACTGCACACTCCAGGCTTCCGGTATGCAACCAACTGAGGTGATCGCGGTCTAGCGAGTCTTCGCGAAACCCAAAGAAAGGCGGCGGCAGCAATGCCGCCGCCTTTTGTTATGGGGCTCGGCCGGGCCGGCGAAGCCGGGCCGGCCGGACGCGCTGGCTCGGTACGCTCGTCCGTATGGCGACGCAAAGACCCGGTAAGCCCCCTGCTCGGCCCAGCGGGCGCTCGCGCTCGGATCGAGCGCACGCGCCGAAGGTGGCGTCGGCCGCCGACGAGGCGCCGCGCGAGATCGTCCTCGCCGACAACCGGAAGGCGCGATTCAACTACGCCATCGACCGAACGGTCGAGGCAGGGATCGCCCTCACCGGAACGGAGATCAAATCGGTCCGCGCGGGCCGGACCAACCTATCCGACGGCTACGGGAAGATCGACCGCGGTCAGGTGTGGCTGCGCAACGTGCATATCGCCCCGTGGCAGAACGCCGTCGGCTTCGAGGAGCACGACCCCACCCGGCCCCGGAAGCTCCTGCTGCACCGGGATGAGATCACCGGGCTCACCGGCTCCGTGTCGCAGCAGGGCTACACGCTCGTGCCGCTCCGTCTCTACATCAAGAACGGTGTCGCGAAGGTCGAGCTCGGCCTCGCGAAGGGCAAGCGCCGCTACGACAAGCGGCAGGTCATCAAGGAACGCGAGACCCGGCGCGAGATGGAAGCTGCCATCAAGCGCCGGGTCGGACGGGGACCGGGTCGGGGCGAGGGCTAATTGAGGTCTCCCCAGACCTGAGTCACAAATAGAAGCCCCCGACTAGGGTGCGCGGTGCTGAACCAAACACCACTAGTCGGAGGGGCTTCTTTTGTACCAGAGAGATCGACTCAACTCGCGCACCCGGGCGTTCGTGGTGGCCGAGGCGGCCCGGATCGGGATCAGTCGCGCCGCCCGGAACAGCGGCGTCAGTCGACGGACCGTGTACCGCTGGCGGCGCCGCGCGCCGGACTTCACCGATCGGCCGTGTCGGCCAGAGCATTCACCGCGACGATCGCCCGCCGCGCTCGAGGGCCGCGTGGTCGCGCTCCGGATGGCCGAACGGATCGGGCCCGACCGGATCGGACCGCAGCTCGGCCTGCATCCGAGCACGGTCCACCGGATCCTGCGCCGGCACGGGGTGCACCGCCTCAGCCACGTCTTCCCCAAGCCGCCGCGGAGCTTCGGGACGTACCCGGCACTCCGGCCGGGCGAGCTCGTCGGGCTCGACATCAAGAGCTTCGGCAGCATCGAGCGGGGCGGCGGCCGGGTCGCCGAGCGGCACCTCGGGCAAGTCCACCGCAAGATCGGCTGGAAGCACCTGCACGTGGCGATCGACATGGCCAGCCGGATGACGTTCACCGAGTTCCGTCCGACCCTCGGTGGTCGTGACGGCGCGGCGTTCCTCGACCGAGCGACCGCGTTCTTCGCGAGCCAGGGCATCCGGGTCGAGCGGGTGCTCAGCGGCAACGGCTCGGCGTACAAGAGCTTCGCGTTCCGCGATGCCTGCGCTAGTGCGGGGATCCGGCACACCCGGATCAAGCCCCGGCACCCCTGGACGAACGGTCGAGCCGAGCGATTCATCGGCACGATCCAGCGCGAGTGCGCGTACCGCGATCACTTCACCTCGGACCCCGAGCGGGCGCTGGCGATCGCGCTCTTCGTTCCCTGGTACAACACTCGCCGACCGCACACCGCACTCGGGGGCCTCACGCCGCAGGGCTGGTTAGATCGCTGGCGTGTGACTCAGGTCTGGGGAGACCTCAGCTAATCGCCGTACGCGGGAGCCGCTTCTGCCGGCGCCTGCGCGCCGCGCTGCTGCCGGCGGATCGGCACGTCCGCCAGGAAGACGGACGCGCACATCGCGAGGATCGCGGCAACGGATGCCGCGAGGAAGACGTCCTGGAGCGTCATCGCGAGCGCGCCGCGGATGGCTCCAAGGATCGGTGCGGGGATGTGCGCTGACGGATCGAAGAGCTGCTGGGCATTGCCGGATCCGAGCCCCTGGAGCTGCTGTGGGGGCAGGTTGAGCGCCGCGATCTTCGCCTGGATGTTGACCGGCAGGCGCTGCGACAGGAACGCGCCGAGGACCGCCGTCCCGATCGTGGCGCCGACGTTGCGGAAGAACTGGATCTGGCTGGTGACCACCCCGATGTACCGGGGCTCGACGGCGGACTGCACGGCGTTGAGGTAGAGCGGGAACGTGATGCCGACGCCGAAGCCGACGATGACGAGGTCGCGGACGATCTCGAGCTGGTCGGTGGCGGGCGTGATCGTGGACATGAGGAACGTCCCGATCGCGACGAGGCCGGTGCCGAGGGTGCCGAGGTAGCGATAGCGCTTGATCCGGAGCATGACCTGTCCGGTCATGACGCTGCCGGCGATGAGGCCGACCATCATCGGAGTGATGAGCAGGCCGGAGTTCGTCGCAGCGATCCCGAGCACGCCCTGGTAGACGAGCGGCACGTAGACGATCGCGCCGAACATCCCCACCGCGACGAGGAAGCCGACGAGCACGGAGACCGCGAAGGTCCGGTTCTTGAAGAGCTCGAACGGGACGATCGGGTGATCCGTCCGCCGCTCGAGGAAGTAGAAGCCGAGGAGCACGAGCGCGCCCACGACGAGGAGCCCGAGCACCTCGGGAGAGCCCCAGCTGTGGTCACGGGTGATGGAGAAGGCGACGAGGATGGGCGCGAGACCAGCCGCGAGCGCGCCGGCACCGATGAAGTCGATGTCCCGCCACGTCGCGTTGTGGGCGGTGCGGGGCATGGTGAAGAAGACGAACAGGACGGCCGCGATGCCGACCGGCACGTTCACGTAGAAGACCCAGCGCCAGCCCACGTTGTCGGTGAGGTAGCCACCGATGGTCGGGCCGACCACCGACGCGATGCCGAAGATGCCGCCGAACAGACCCTGGATACGCGTCCGGCGCTCGATGGTGAAGATGTCGGCGATCGATGCGAACACGCTCGAGAAGAGGATGCCGGCGAAGAGGCCCTGGATGCCGCGGAAGACCACGAGCTGCATCATGTCCCGCGCCTGGCCGCAGAGCGCCGACGCGAGGACGAACCCGATCATGCCGATGAGCAGCAGCGGCTTGCGGCCGAACAGGTCACCGAGCTTGCCGGAGATCGGCGTCATGATCGTCGACGTCACGAGGTACGCCGTGAGCACCCAGGCGTAGTACTCAAGGCCGTTGAGCTCGGCGACGATCCGTGGCAGCGCTGTGCCGACGATGGTCTGGTCGAGCGCGGCGAGGAAGAGCGCGAGCATGATCCCGACCGTCACGAGGACGAGTCGGCGGCCGTGCAGTTCACCGGACATTGCGGGTCTCCTTTTGCGCGGATGGGCTGATGAGGATGTCGTTGAGGTCGGAGATCGCGGCACGCACCCGGACCTTTTGCTCCGAGGTCAGTAGGTCGAGGCGCTTGACAAGCTCGCCGGTCATGAGATCGCCGACGCGCTGGCGCTCGGCCTCTCCCTTATCGGTGAGCTCGACGATGACCGCGCGCCGATCGGTCGGGTCGTCCACGCGACGGACCAGGCCGTCGGCGACCAGGCCCTCGATGACCTCGCTCATGGCCGATGGCGTCGTGCCGCAAAGGGTGGCCAGCTCGCCGGTCCGGATCGGACCGCGACCGTGAAGGATGCCGAACGTCTTGTAGCGGCCGATGGAGCCCCCGGCGCCGTCGCGCACCGCTGCGTGCCAGAGCTGCCCGATCCACGGGAAGAAGCCGAGCAGCTGCTTCGCGACGCGAGCGTCCGCCTGCGAGGGGGCCTTTGCTGGGGCGATCGCTGGCATTTCTTTCGCCTTCCGAATAGTTTGGTACCCGAAATATACGGCCTCCGAACCGTCTGTCCAGCCGGCCAGTCCGCATCCTTCATCACATTCCAGCTCGCCTCACAGTCGCGACCGCTCGGGCGTTCTAGGGTCGTGGGCATGCGCATCGCCGTCACGTTCGTCGCCTGCGCCCTCATCTGGGGTACGACGTTCCTCGCGATCCGGTTGGGCAACGAGGCCACGCCGCCGGTGTGGGCAGCCACGATCCGGCTCGGGCTCGCGTCGCTGTTGCTGTTCGGCATCGCTGCCGCGTTCAAGATGCCGCTGCCGCGCGGCCGGGCGTTGCGTGGCGCGGCGCTCTGGGGCCTGTTCAACCTGGGCGTGAACATGTCGCTCCTATACATCGGCGAGACGACCGTCCCGAGCGGCATCTCGGCTGTCCTGTTCGCGACGGTCCCGCTCACGACCGCGCTGCTCGCTGCCGCGCTCGGCGTCGAGACCCTCGTGACCCGCAAGCTGATCGCGGCGATCGTCGCGATCGGCGGTGTCGCCGTGATCTTCGCTGGCGAGCTCGGCGTGTCGGTCCCGTTCGCCGGCCTGCTCACCGTCTTCTGCGCGGCCAGCGCCGCAGCGCTGGCCAACGTGTTGCTCAAGCGGGCCCCGAAGCAACAGGTCATCCCGTTGAACGCGATCGGGACCGCGGTCGGGGCCGCCGTGTGCCTCGTCGTGAGCACAGCACTCGGTGAGTCGCACGCGATCCCCGCCACCGCTGCGGCCTGGATCCCGATCCTCTACCTGACGATCGCCGGATCGCTCGGCGCGTTCGTGCTCTTCACCTGGCTCGTCACGCACTGGTCGGTGTCGAACGCGAGCCTGCTCGGCGCGACGGTCCCGATCATCGCCGTCATCCTCGGCGGCCTAGTGAAGGGGGAGCAGCCCGCCGCGCTGACCTACGTCGGCGCGGCCGTCGTGATCAGCGCGATCCTCATCGCCTTGCGGGCACCGCACCCGGCTGCCGTACCGGCACCCGCCGCGCACGGGGCCGACTAGCCAGCGCGCACCCGGGCAGATGCCCGTTGATCGCGCCCGTCGCGTGCAGGATCGACTCGGCGATCGTGGGGCCGACGAAGGTGAAGCCCCGCGACCGAAGCGCCTTCGATAGAGCGACCGGCGCGTCGAACGTCTCGAGCCACCGGCCGACGTTGCCCACTTCGTCGCGGAGGTCCAGGTAGGCGCGCGCATTCGCGATGGTCGAGCGGATCTTCGCCCGATTGCGCACGATTCCGGCGTCAGCGAGCAGCCGGCGCTCCTCGCGTGCGGTGAAGCGGGCCACGCGTTCCGGCCGGAAGCCCGCGAACGCCTTGCGGTAGGCCGGCCGTTTGTTGAGGATCGTCGACCACGACAGCCCGGCCTGGGCCCCTTCGAGGGTGATGCGCTCGAACAGCGCCGCGTCGCCGCGCAGCGGCCGGCCCCACTCGCGGTCGTGGTACGCGCGCATCGTCGGGCTGAGCTCCGCCCACGGGCACCGCTTCGTCATCCGCCGACGATAGTGACGCGTACCCTGCAACGGCCGGAGGTGATATCCACATGCCGCAAGGTGGAGCCCAGAGCAAGAAAGCCGCGCGCCAGCTCGCGCACATCAAGGAGAGCGAGAAGAAGGTCGGTGGCAGCGAGAAGGTCGCCAAACGGATCGCCGCGCCGGCGACGAACAAGACGCGCCGAATGAAGGGGAAGTAGCTAGGGCGCGACGACCACCGTCGTCGTGAAGAGCAGCGCGATGAGGATGCAGGCCTGGCCGCTCGGACAGATCACCGTGCCTGTCGCGCTCACCGTCGACGTGCCCGAGGCTGCGGCGGTCCAGATCGCCTGGGTCCCGCGGACGAGCAGATAGTTCTGGACCGTGCGCACGAGGACCACCCCGTCAGGCGGGTCGACGCGCCATTCGTAGTCCGCACCGAGGGCGACCTGGATCGTGTCGCCGACGTGCGCGTGGACGGTCCCGCGGTCGTTCGCCCGCGTAACCAGCACCGCGCCGGGGAGCGGTGTCGGCGACGCCGGGGGTGGTGGGGACGCGCCGGCGCCGCCGCAGGCCGGCGCGAGGACGAGCGCCAGTAGGAGCAATACCGCGGGGGATCTCATATCAGACAGACGCTCGCGATGGCGATCCGGTTCCTAGGGCTTCGTCCACCCCGGGGGCATCCAGATCGGTCCGTCCAGCGTCGGGTAATACACCTGCCAGCCGTAGAAGCCGTTGTAGGCGGTCGGGTCGGTATGCATTGCTTCGCCGTAGTCCTTGACCGCGGCGACGTAGAACGCCGAATGGTTGTACGCGAAGATCGCTCGGTCCATGTCGCCCGGCGCTCCAGCGGCCTTGAGGTAGCGCGCGGCGGCGAGGATCGAGTCGTGATAGCTGTTCACGTCGCCGCCGTTGCCGTACGCGGCCCAGGTCGAGGGGATGAACTGCATCGGGCCCTGCGCGCCAGCGGACGAATCTCCGCGAATGCGGCCCATGCGCGTCTCGATGAGATTGATCGACGCGAGGAAATACCACGGCACGCCGAACGTCGCCTCGGCCTCCTTGTAATACGACATCAGCTCCGGGATCGGCGGCGGCTGGACGATGTGCCAGTCGGGAAGGGTCTTCGGGATCGGACCCGCGTGCAGCTGCCGGAGCTGCTTGCCGGCCTCCGAGGCTGCGGCGATGGTCGCCTTTGGCCCCGGCGCCAGCGCGGCGAGGACCTGGTCGGTCCACTCCGGGTAGTCGGCGAGGCGCGAGATATCGAGCTGCTCGGCATGGCCCGCCCACGCAAGCTGTTCCGGGGTGACCTTCGGATCGTGGATCAGCGCTTCGACCATCGCGAGCTGGGTCGCGACCCCGGACGGGTCGTTCGGGATCACCGGCACTTCCTTCCAGTTGGGGGTAGGCGCGGCCGATGCCGTCGGCACCGCGGTGGCTGATGGCGCAGCCGTCGGGATCGGAGTGAAGCGGATGGTCGGGGTCGGGCTCGGGGCGAGGGTCACGCCCGTAGGCGAGCACGCGGCCATGCTCAGCAGGGTCAGGGCGGAGAGAACGATCGAGGCCCGGCGCATCACGGTCGACACGTTGCACTAACGATGCGAGGCCCCGCCCGCAACGCCTTCACTCACTCATCGCCCGGTCGCTCGACCACCGAACGAGCCCGGGTCTCACCTAGGCTCGCGCGATGCGCATGCGCACCGCGGCAGTGGCGTTCAGCGGATTCGTCGTGCTCGGGTTGCCGACGGGGATGCTGGGGATCGCTTGGCCGTCGATGCGCGCGGCGCTCGACGCGCCGCTGGCGGGGCTTGGTGTCCTGCTCGCCGCCATGACCGTCACGCAGTTCGGCTCGAGCGGCCTCTCCGGGCTCGTGCGCGAGCGCTTCGGCGCGATCGCGCTGCTGCTCGTGCCGACGGTCCTCGCCGGCGGCGGGCTCGCGCTGTTCGCCCTCGCGGAGACGTGGCCGGCCATGATCGCGGCTGCGGCGATCCTCGGCGCCGGGCTCGGCCTGCTCGACGCCGCAGTGAACATGGAGGCCGCGCTGAAACGCGGCGTGCGATTCATGGGCGCGTTGCACGCCTCGTGGGCCCTCGGCGCGACGCTTGGCCCGGTGCTCATCGGCGCGGTGCTCGTCGCGACCGGCTCGTGGCGGCTCGGATACGCCGTCGCGGCGCTGGCGTTCGTGGCCGTGGCCGTTGCGACCTATCTCGCGCGCGCGGATCTCGGGACCGCACCCGAGCGTGAGGACGCACCGATGGCCGGCGTGCGCTCGGGGCGCACCATCGTCGCCGGCGCTGCGCTCCTGTTCGTGTACGTCGGGATCGAGCTCGGCGCGGGGCAGTGGAGCTTCACGCGCCTGACCGCGGACGGCGCGCTCTCGGACACGGTCGCCGGCCTCGCGGTGTTCCTGTATTGGTCGGCGCTGGCCGCGGGTCGCATCTGGCTCGCGCTGTTCGGCGATCGCGCCGGTACCGCCCGGCTCTTCGATCTCAGCGTCGGTGGAGCGTTGCTGAGCGCGGTCGCCTTCTGGCTGCTTCCGCCGCCGGCCGCGGCGCTGGTCGCCTTGCCGTGCATCGGCGCCTCGCTCTCGGTGTTCGTGCCGCTCCTCCTCTATCTCACCCCGCGGCGCGTCGGCCGCCAGCACGCGCCACGCGCGATCGGCTATCAGGTCGCTGCCGGGTTCATCGGCGGCGCGGTGCTTCCCGCGGGCATCGGCGTGGTGATGCAGTCGAGCGGCGTGTCGACCCTCGGCCTGTGCCTCTCCGCGCTCGCCGTCATCCTCGGCGGCCTGCATCTCGCCGTCCGGCGTGCGTGACCTCCGTGGTCACTCAACGCTGGCCGGCGGGTGTCCGAAGCGCCGAACGGGCGAAGCCAGCAGATAGAGGAACGCCGCGGCGGCGACCACGCCCGCGATGAACAGCGTCGTCCGCATTCCGATGTGGTCGGCGAGCACCCCGGCGGCGAACGCGCTCGGCGGCGCGACACCGAACGAGATGAACCGGGTAGCCGCGGTGACCCGTCCGAGGAGCCGTTCGGGTGTTACCGACTGCTGCAGGGTGTTCGAGCTGATGGTCCAGAGCGGCACAGTGAGGCCGAGCAGCGCCTGCGATGCCATGACGACGGCGGCGGCCTCGAGCGGCGGTCCGGCCGCGAACGGCAGCACGAGCCGGCTGACGGTCTCGAGCAGCAGCGCCGCGATCATCACCGGACCGAGACCCCAGCGCCGGGTGAGCGGCCCGGCCAGCGCGGCGCCAAGAAGGCTCAACGGACCGATCGCGGCGAGCGACAGTCCAAGGAGCGCCGGCGGAAGCCCGAGCTCGCGGGTCGCGTAGACCACGATGATCGCCTGTACCGCGAACCATTCGATGTTCGCGAGCGCGATCGCGATCACGCAGCGGAACACGATCTCGTGATCGCGCATCCACCGGACGCCTTCGGAGATCTCGTGCCAGATGCGCTGACCCGGCTCGCGCGGCCTGATGGTCTCCTGCGTTCGGATCCGCGCCAATAGCGCAGCGGAGAGCAGAAAGCTCAGCGCGTCGTACACCATCGCGGTCGGCGCGGTGAATGCCTGCACGAGGATCCCGCCGAGCGACGGCCCAGCCACCTGGGCGACCGCGCTCGAGGCCTGCAGCCGGCTGTTCGCCGCCACGAGGTGCGAACGCCCGACAAGCGACGGGACGAGGGCGGCGCGGGCGAGCTCCGTGGACACCGCGAACACGCCCGCGAGGAACGCCACCACGTAGAGCTGCGGGAGCCCGAGCCGGCCCATCGCAGCGGCGACCGGGATCGACCCGATGACGATCGCGCTGCCGATGTCCGAGCCGACGAGGATCGGCCGGCGCGGGATCCGGTCGACCCAGGCGCCGATGAACAATCCGACGACGAGCGACGGTGCCATCCGGAACGCGACGAGGAGGCCGGTCTCGGTGGCGCCGGCACCGAGGACCAGCACCGCCGCGAGGGGAAGGGCCAGGACCGTGACCTGGCTCCCGACGACGGCGATGCTGAAGCCGCTCCACAGCTTGACGAAGTCGGAGTTGCGGCCGAGCGGGCCGCCCGGCGATGCCATGGACCGATGATGGCCCGGATCGATCGTGAGCGCGGTGGCCCTTGAGCGGCCGGATCGGACGCCCGTACAGTCCGGCTCTGGCTGGATCTCACGACGATCCGCAGGATCCGGCGAGCCGGGTCCTCATCGTTGACGACAGCGCGGCCGTGCGCGCGGGCATCCGCGCGCTCATCGACACCGATGTGACGTTGCGCGCGGTGGGCGAGGCCGCGAACGCGGTGGAGGGCCTGAGCCTCGCCCGGTCGCTCCAGCCCGATCTGATCCTCTTGGACAACGAGATGCCCGGCACCCGAGGCCTCGACCTCATCCCTCGACTGCGGGCGGAGCTCCCAGGGACCCGGGTCGTGATGTTCTCGATGTCGCATGCCATCGCCGACCAGGCGCTCGCGCTCGGCGCAGCCGCCGTGGTGAGCAAGGACGGCGGCGACGCCGCGCTGCTGGAGACGCTGCGCCAACTGCGTCGCGGCGAGGACTCGACGACGGTGCGGCTCGGGTCGTTCGCGCGCCTTCGGCGTGAATGGCCGGTCGTCGCGACCCGCGATGTCGGCACCCTGCTGGCGGTGATCGCCGGCTACGGCATCGGCTACCTGATCGCCGAACAGACGCTCGGCGCGGGGGCCGCCGTCATCGCCGTCGCCGCGGTGGCCGTCGCCGGCGCGCTGCTCGGTCCGGCGTTCGGGGTCATCGCGGCCATCGTCATCAGCGCGATCACCGCCGGGCTCTGGACCATCACCGGGCATCCGGTCGATGCGACGACCTTGCGGACCGATGGGAGCGGCATCGGAGCGATCGCGCTCCTCGTGATCGGCGCCGGGTCCGGCGCGCTCGCTCGCCCGATCATCGCCACCCGACGCGCCGACGCCCTCTTGCGCGAAGCAGCGAGCGCAAGCGTCGATGGCGGCAGGCGGATGCTGCGACTGATCCGGGCGGCCCTCCGGAGCGACGCGGCGATGCTCTTCGGGCTGTCGGATGCCGGACGTCAGCTGCGAGTCGCCGGCACCGCCGGCGTCGCGGGCCGTCAGGCCGAGCGCACCTTCCTGGGGGTGCCGTCGCTGGCCCAAGCGGTGCGCGATGGTCAGATCATCGCGACCGAGTCGGCCGACGACCTCATCGGCGGCGCGCGCTCCGCGGCGTTCGCTCCGATCATCGCGGATGATGGGACGGCCATCGGCGTGCTCGCGACGTTCTACCGGCGGACGATCGCGCTCGGACCGCGGGATCTGGCCCGGCTCCGCGCCGCCGCGATCATCGCGAAGGACGCGCTGGCCGACTGACCGGCCCCCGTCGGTCGCTTGGCCGCCGGATCGTTCGACCCGATCCGCGAGCGACCCGCGTCAGGTCCGCATCAACTGAGGGCGAGCCTCTCGCGTCACGCGGCGGCTGGGGCGTACGTTCATTTCACACATCTCGGGTGAAGGGTTGGGCTGTTGATGCGCTTCTTGTCGGTGGCGAACATGGTCGTGCTGGTCGTCGCGACGATGCTGTCGACCGTTACATCCGCGCATCCGGCCGCTGCGGTGACCGGGACGTGCGCCTCGACCGTCGGCCCAGGCATCCCGCCGCCGGGCGGTCTGCCGGCCGGGATCCCCGGCTTCCACGCCACCTGGTACGGACAGAGCGGCTACATGGCCCTGTGCCCCGGCGACACCGCGGTCGCGACCGTCGCCTACTACAACACCGGCTCCAACGGCTGGGTCCAAAGCCGCATGGGTCAGGCCGCGTTCCTCGGCACGAACGGCCCCGAGCCGGGGATCGATCAGCCGAGCGTGCTTGGTGGTGATGGGCAGGGCGGCTCGCCCGCGACGGGCTGGTCCCGCTACAACCGCCTCGCCGCGCAGCCCGCCGACTACGTCGGTCCGGGCCAGGTCGCGTGGTTCCAGTTCACGGTGAAGGCGCCGCAGGCGCCCGGCGTGTACGCCGTCGGCCTGCGCCCGGTCATCGAGGGCCTGCAATGGATGGAGGACATCGGGGTCTACTGGGTCGTCACCGTTCTCTACCCCGACGGCACGGTGCCCGGCCCCTCCGCCCGCGCCCGCTGCGAGACGTGCTGGCCGCTGAACGGCATGCAGCAGGGCGCCGGCCAACCGAACCCGGCGCGGCGTGCGCTCAACGTGCGCATCGACAACGCGCCCGCGGCGCGTCCGCACACCGGCACCAGCAAGGCCGACGTCGTCTTCGAGACGCTCGTCGAGGCCGGCATCACACGCTACGAGGCGATCTTCCACTCGCAGGACCCCGCGAAGATCGGCTCGATCCGTTCGGCGCGACTCTCCGATCGCGAGATCACCCCGATGGTCCGCGGCGCGCTCGCCTACTCCGGCGCGACGATCGAAGAGACGAAGTTCATCGCCGAAGATGCCGCAGCCGGGAAGTACATCGATCTCAACGCCAATCTCGGGTCCGCCGGCGCGGCGTACTTCCGCGTGGCCCAGGACGACGCCGGCAACCCGCGCGTCGGCCCATACAACGAGTACTCGACCTCGAACCTGCTGCGCGAGGCCACGAACCGCGCGGGCGGCGGCGGGCCGGTGAGCATCCCCTCGTGGGGATTCCTGGACTCCGTCAACCACATCGAGTGGGCCGGCGGGTTCTACGGCTCGGTCCCGGCGAGCGCGATCACGATCCCCTACCAGCATCAGAACCAGGCTCGCTACGTCTACGACCCGACC
>DATCPY010000050.1:0-7015 GCA_036569845.1 Candidatus Limnocylindria bacterium
GTCCAACGATCGAAAGACCGCGCGCGAGGTTCTCTTGTAGACAGCTGACCTTCACCCGGTCCCCCTCCACGTCCTCGTAGGTAGAAGTTGATTAGAACGCCAGTCGCAGTAGTAGTGCTGTGGACTATGACCCTTCCCGCCGGATCGACGCGCAGGCGCTGGTCGAGATGACATTCCGTTCGGTGGACGGCGCGGGGACGGGCTGCGGACGGTCCGGGACAGCCATTTCGAGCGTGTCCCAAAATGCTACAGGCCGGGCCCTCAACGACACCTTAAGGGGCCGGTTGTCCACGATTGCAGGCCCTTATCCACAGGGCACGAGCGCTTATCCACACAGGCACCCGCGGTCCTCGGCGTTACTCCGCGTAGAGCAGCTCTCGCAGCGAGTTGATGTCCCGCCGAAAGTCGTCGTTCTCGCCCATCTCGCGCTCGATCTTTTCGCAGCCATGGAGGATGGTCGAGTGATCACGGCCGCCCAGGGCCTCGCCGATACGAAGCAGCGGCGCCTCGGTCTCCTCCCGCATGAGGTACATCGCGATCTGGCGCGGCAACACGATCTGCTTGTCGCGCGCCTTGCCCCGGAGCTGATCCGACGGCACGCCGTAGTACTTCGCGACCGTCTCGACGATGCGCTCCGGCGACAGCGACTGCCGGCGCGGGTTGTACAGGATGTTCTGCAGCATCGTCTGGGCGAGCTCCGTCGTGACCGCGACCGCGTTCAACGTCGCATACGCGACGATGCGAGTGAGCGCGCCCTCGAGCTCGCGGATGTTCGAGACGATCCGCTGCGCAAGGAAGTCGATGACCAGCGGCGGCACGGCCACATTCGCCGCCTCGGCCTTCGCCCGGAGGATCGCGGTGCGTGTCTCCAGATCCGGCGCGGAGATGTCGGCGATGAGGCCCCACTCGAATCGCGAACGGAGACGATCCTCGAGCTGCGGGATCGCCTTCGGCGGCCGGTCGCTCGACATGATGATCTGCTTGCCTTCTTCATGGATCGCGTTGAAGGTATGGAAGAACTCTTCCTGGGTGCCTTCCTTGCCCGCAATGAACTGGATGTCGTCGATCAGCAGCACATCGATGCGGCGGTAGCGCTCACGGAACTCCTCGGACTTCTGGCCGCGGATCGAGTTGATGAACTCGTTCGTGAACTTCTCGCTCGTCGCATAGGCGACCCGCTTCTTCGGGTGACGCGACAGCACCGCGTGCCCGATCGCGTGCATGAGGTGCGTCTTGCCGAGCCCGCTGCCGCCATAGACGAACAACGGGTTGTACGAGTGCCCCGGCCGCTCGGCCACCGACAGCGCAGCGGCGTGCGCGAGACGGTTGTTCGAGCCGACGACGAACGTCGCGAACGTGTAGCGGGCGTTGAGGATCGCCGTGACCGGCGAGGCGTCGCCACGGCGCTCGGAAGGCGGCGCGACCGGCGTCACGGACGCGCCGGTACTGGCCGGATTCTGGCCGGAATACCCGGAATTTGCGGGCCGCTGGCCGCCACCGGTGGCCGGAGCGGCGCCGCCCGGCACGGTGATGAACCGCACGTCGACGGTACGGCCGACGAGCCGCTGCAGCGACGCGCGCACGTGCGATCGGTACTTGTTCTCGAGCCACTCGCGCGCGAATGCGTTCGGTACACCGATGCAGAACACGTCGTCCTCTTCGCTGACGACGTAGGTCTCCTTGAACCAGGTGTCGTAGTTGGCTTTCGGCATCGCGAGCTGGAGCTCGCCAAGGGCGGCGCGCCACAGCTCTTTGAGATTGGTGCGGCTCTCTGCTCCCAGCTGCGAGTCAGACGTCACGGATGCTCCCCACTCAGATGCGCGCGATGGTGATAACGGTAAGTGCGTGGATCGTGATGCGGATCGCCGGAAATCGTCGCTGGAAGTGGCTCCCCTGGAAGCCCGCGAACTATACCCCCGCGTCGGAACGCGCGGCAAGGCAAAGAATCGGTCCGTGAGCAGGCTGCTAGACTTCGCATACACATCCGACGTGATACGCCACAGCTTTTTCGAGAAGGGGACTCGATCGTGAAGCGTACCTATCAGCCTAAGACCCGTCGTCGCGCGCGCGTCCATGGATTTCGCGCGCGCATGAAGACGACGGGGGGCCGCAAGGTCCTCGCGACACGACGCGCTCGTGGTCGCAAGCGTCTCACCGTCGTCTAGACAGACAGTGATGCGCGCCGCGCGGCTGCGGCGAGGGGAAGACATCGCGCGCGTCCGTTCCGAGGGCATTCGACGGACCACTACCTTCTTCTCCCTCCGCGCATTGGCCAGCGATCAGCCCACCGTGCGTGTCGCGGTCGCCGCGTCGCGCGCGGTCGGTGGCGCGGTGCAGCGCAATCGAGCGCGCCGGCGCGTCCGTGAGGCCGTTCGCCAGGTGCTCGCCACGCGACAGGCCCCCGCAACCGGCGTGGATCTCGTCCTGAACGTGCGCGCCGCGGTCCTCGACGCCGCATCGGCCGATGTGCGGAGCGCGGTCGAGCGTCAGCTCGACGCGGTGCTCGCATGAAAGGCGCGGTCCTGCGGGTCCTGCGCTTCTACAAGGCCCAGATCAGCCCGGCCCTCCCGGCGGCCTGCCGTTACACGCCGACCTGCTCCGAGTACGCGATCGAGGCCGTCGAGCGCTATGGCGCCTGGCGCGGCTCGATCATGGCGATCCGCCGCATCCTCTCGTGCAATCCGTTCACGCGTGGCGGCTACGACCCCGTTCCCCAGCGGGCGCTGCCGCAGCGGGCCGGCCGCTAGATGCCATTTCTCAACTTCCTCGCGGACCCGTTCAATTTCCTCCTCGTCCATCCGCTGATCTCGCTGCTCGTGCTCGCGTACGACGCGGTGCACGACTTCGGCTTCGCGATCGTGGCCGTGACCATCGCCATCCGCCTCGGGCTCTATCCGCTCTTCCGCATCCAGATCCAGAACCAGCGCGCGATGCAGGAGCTGGCGCCGGCGATGAACGAGCTCAAGGCCAAGTACGGCAGCGACAAACAGAAGCTCGGCCAGGAGCAGATGAAGCTGTACCAGGAGCGGGGCTACAACCCGGCGATGGGCTGCCTACCGATCCTGCTGCAGATGCCGTTGCTCATCGCGATGTATCAGGCGTTCCTGCAGGCACCCCACCTCACCGGCGCGACGCTCGCGCCGGACCTGCTGCCGTTCGTGCCGAATCCGCTGTCCGCGGACCAGATGCTTGACCTGACCGCCCACTGGCTCCCCTGGATGTCTCAGTGTCCCGCAGCGATCGTTGGGCAGGCCTGCGGCCTCGGCGCCCCGGATCCCTGGCACATCCTGCCGATCCTCGCCGGCGCCACGCAGCTGATCTCGTCGGTGATGTTCCAGCCGAGCGTCCAGCCGAAGAACGTCGATCCGCAGCAGAAGATGATGCAGTCGATGCAGTACTACTTCCCGCTCCTCACGGTGGTGTTCGCGTGGGGCTTCCCCGCGGGGCTGGCCCTCTACTGGGTGTCGACCACGCTCTTCGGCATCGTGCAGCAGTACTTCGTGAGCGGGTGGGGCCAGCTGCCGCGATTCCTGCCGTTCCTGCGGAACATCCCGTCGCCCGCGGATCGCACGCTCGCCGCGCGGCAGCAACGGGCGCTCGAGGAAGAGCGTCGCGACATGGCCGGGAAGCCCGCGGTCGCATCCGACGGTCCGGGCGCGCAGAAGACCCGCGAGGCGCGCCGCCAGCGGAACCGCAACAACAAGAAGAAATAGCGAAGAGCGCGAGGGGGGAACGCGATGCCGCTTCGAGGCGAGGAGTTCACCGGTCGGACCGTCGAGGAGGCCATCGAGCGCGGGTTGCTCGAGCTCGGCCGCAAGCGCTCCGACGTCGACATCGAGATCCTGGAGCGGGGCAAGCCCGCGAACATGCTCGGTATGGGTGGCGTCGACGCGCGCGTGCTGCTGTCGTTCGCGGAGGATGAGCGCGCGCAGGAGCCAGAGCCCGTCATCGATGAGCGCGAGGTCCCACGCCGTCCCGACGCCGTGCGCGCGGCCGCCGAGCGCGCGGCGGATCGCGCTGCCGACGAGGCCGAGGCCGCGACCCCGATGCTCGCGGAGGAGCTCGCTCTTGGACTGGACGTCCTCAAAACGCTGCTCGAGAAGATGGACGTCGAGGCGGAGGTCACGGTCGACGGCCGTCCGGGCATGGAAGGCCTCGACGTCGGTGGCGCCGATCTCGGTGCCCTGATCGGCCGCGGTGGCGAGAACCTCGTCGCGCTCCAGCAGATCGTCTCCGCGATCACGTCGAAGACCGCGGGCCACACCGTCCACGTGCCGGTGGACGTGGAGGGCTATCGCCGCCGTCGCGAGGACCAGCTCCGCGAGATCGCCCGTCGCGTCGCGAGCCGGGTGAAGACCACCGGCCAGGCGGTCACGCTCGAGCCGATGCTCGCCTTCGAGCGGCGGATCGTGCACCTCGCGGTGCAGGACCAGCCGGACATCAAGACCGAGTCCGTCGGCATGGACCCCAACCGCCGTGTCGTCATCAGCTCCACCGCACCGGGCGCGCGGGGCCCGGTCCCATTCCGTCCAGCCGGCCCCGGTGGCTTCCGTAGCGGCCCCCGCTCAGGTGGGCCGAGTGGGCCCGGTGGACCGGGTGGCTACCCCGCTCGCCGGCCCTACCCCGCCCGTCCGGGTGGCGTACGACCGCCGCGTCCGGGAGGGTTCGGGCCAGACCAGTAACGTCGATCTCGGCACATTTCCGGTCATTGCGACCGAAATGAGGGCGACGAGCGGACACCTCCGCCGTTAACTTTCAGGTCATGCCCGGCGCCGAACGCAACTGGTCCGCGGAGCGCGTCCGCAGCAACTTCCGCATCGACGCCTTTTCCGGCGTCATGGCGGGCGTCTACCTGGGCGTCATCGTGGCGTTCCTTCCGGTCGTGATCCGGCGCATGGGCGGCTCGACCGAGGACGTCGCGCTCGTGGTGGCCGGGCCATTCATCGGCCACCTCTTTTCGCCGCTCTTCGGCTACCTGTTGGCGCGATTCCCACCGGTCCGGATCACCGCGGTCAGCGCGACGCTCTCCCGATCGATCTTCCTCGTCGGGGTCCTGCTCGCCGCGACGCCGTTCGCCCTCGCGTTCGTGAGCGTGACGATGTGGATCATCGCGGTGGCGAACATGGCGTCCTACGCGACGCTCATGCAGGGCATCTACCCGGACAGCGAGCGAGGGTCGGCCATGGGCAAGGTCCGGATCGGTGCGTCGATCGCGAGCATCGCGAGCGCGACCCTGGCCGGTCTGTTCATCGACAGCGTGCCGGCGACGATCGTGTTCGCCGCCGCGACGCTCCTCTCGCTCCCTGGGGCCATCGCATTCGGCCGGATCCGCCACGATCCGCCGGCGGTCGCGCCGGTGCGGCATCGGCCGTCACGCATCGCGCGTGACGTGTGGCGCGATCATCGCTACCGCCGCCTGCTGCTCTCATTCACGATCTTCGGCTTCGGCAATCTGATGAACGCGGCGCTGTATCCGATCCTGCTGGTGGACCACTTCAACGCGCCCAACAGCTTCGTCGGATTCATGACCGCCCTGCAGGCGGGCAGCGCGGTCATCGCGTACTTCGTGTGGGGAAGGTTCATCGACCGGGGCTCGTCACTGCGGATGACGGTCATCAACACCGCGCTCGTGCTGCTCATGCCGCTCGGGTATCTGCTGGCCCCGAGCACGCTGTTCCTGCTCCCCGTCGCGATCGTCGCTGGGATCACGAACGCCGGTGGCGACATCACGTTCTTCACGAACATCGTCCAGCTCGCGCCGCGGGAGCGCGTCGGCGACTACGCGGTCGCGCAATCCTCGCTCATGGGTATGCGCGGCACGATCGCGCCGTTCGCCGCGTCGGCCCTGCTCACGACGTTCCCGGCCCAGACGGTCATGGTGTTCGCGATGGGCCTGATGGTCGCTGGGCTCGTGGTCATGGATCGCGCCGTGCGGTCGGCGACCGCCCAGCCGGCGCCCGTCTTCGAGGTCGCTCCGGCCTAGCCGCACACTGTTCACGAGATGATCCGCCGCGCGATCTTGCTCTCGCTGCTCTCTCTCCTCCCGGTCGGGTGCACTGCGACGCCGGCCACGTCGCCGAGCCCCGCTGGTGGACAGACCGCGACCGTGGCGGTCGCGAGCCCGACCCAGGCCGCCACGCCGACCCCGCCGCCCGCGGCGACCGCAGCGCCAACGGCCGCGCTGATCCCACTGCCGAGCTTCGCGCAGCTGAGTTCGCCGTCGGGAACGGCGGTGTGGGCGCTGGTCGCGGGCACCCGGCTCTTCCGCAGCACCGATCGTGGCACCAGTTGGACGGAGCGGCCGGTGCCAGCCCCGCTCACGAATCCGGAGATCGCGTTCACGAGCGAGAGCGAGGGATGGATCGCGATCGCGGGCGCCGCCGCGGCGCAATGCGGCCAGCAGACCATCGCGATCTCGCATACGAGCGACGCCGGCGCGACGTGGCAGGCCCTGGCACCGACCGGGATCGCGCCCGCGCAGTGCAAGGAGGGCCTCACGTTCTCGGATGCGCAGCACGGATTCCTGTCGGCGTGGGATCCGAACGGCCCACCGCTCATCTACCGCTCCGGCGATGGTGGAAAGACCTGGAGCGCCTCGCGGCCACTGCCGGATCCCCCGGGCTTCACGACGACCGCCGCGGGCTTCGCGCTGCGGGCCGGCCCGGTGAAGGCGTTCGGTCAGGCGTTGCTGGTCGAGGCGGTAGGTCAGACCACGAATGGCCAACAGCGCTACGTCTTCATTTCGGGCGATGGTGGTGCGACCTGGAGCCATGCCGCCGACGCGCCCGACCCGGATAGCACCGTCGTGTTCGTGACGGGCTCGCGCTGGTTCCAGCTTTCGACGGGCGCGGTGCCGAAGGAGACCACCGACAGCGGAGCGACGTGGCACGCGTTCACCACCGACTACCAGCAGGCGGCGCCGGTCGCGCCCGCGATCGTGTTCGGCGACGCGCAGACCGGCTACGCGACGGTGCGCGGCGCGATCCAGCGCACCGTCGACGGCGGCGCGCACTGG
>DATCPY010000051.1:0-2418 GCA_036569845.1 Candidatus Limnocylindria bacterium
CCGTAAGCGGAGCTTGCTTCGCCTTCCGGCGAAGTAGCCTCGGGGCGGTGAAGCGGCCGTACTACGGGTGGATCCTCGCGGTCACCCTCGGGTTCACCGAGACCGTGTCGTGGGGCGTCCTCTACTACACGTTCAGCGTCCTCATCGCCCCGACGACGGCGGAGCTGGGTTGGACGCGCGCGCAGATCTCGGGCGCGCTGTCTGCCATGCTCGTCGTCTCCGGCTTGGCCGGCCTCTGGGTCGGCCGGTGGCTGGATGAGCACGGGCCCCGGCAGCTGATGACCGCGGGCTCGATCGCCGCGGTCCCACTCGTCATCGCGTGGTCGCAGGTCCGCGATCTCTTCTCCTTCTATGTCATCTGGATCCTCATCGGGTTCGCCTTCGCGGCCACGAACTACGGCCCGGCGTTCGCGACGATCATCGTGTGGTTCCGGCGCGACCGGTCGCGCGCCCTCACGCTCGTGACGCTCATCGCGGGGTTCGCGAGCACGGTCTTCGTCCCGCTCGCGGCCTGGCTCGTGTCGGTCCAGGGGTGGCGTACGGCGCTCGTCTCGCTCGCGGTCCTGCTCGGGGTGCTGACGATCGCCCCGCACGCGCTCCTGCTGCGCCGCCGGCCCGCGGACATCGGCGTCGGCGTCGACGGTGATCCGCTCGAGCCCGGCCCGGACGTGACCGTTGCCCCGCCGGAGCTGAGCGCGTCATTCCGCGAAGCGTTGCGCCATCCGACGTTCAAGTGGCTCGCCCTCGCCTTCGCCCTGTACGCGCTGGGCGTGGGCGTGCCGGTGCACCTGGTCGCGTACCTCGGCGATCACGGCTACTCGCTCGCCTTCGCGGCGGCCGCGACCGGCGGCATCGGCGCGGCCCAGGTGCTCGGCCGGCTCCTGTTCGCGCCGCTCGAGCGGCGGCTCGCGCCACGGACGATCTCAGTGCTCATCTATGCCGGGCAGCCCATCGCGCTGCTCATCCTGTTGTTCGCGCAGTCCGAGGTCGGGATCATCGCGTTCGTCATCCTGTTCGGCGCGGCGCGCGGCGCGGAGACCCTCGTTCGGTCGACCATCGTCGCCGGGCTGTACGGGCCGCGCCGCATCGCGAGCATCGCGGCGGTGCTGACGCTCGCGACGACGCTGACCCAGGCCATCTCTCCGGTGAGCCTCGGCGCCGTGTACGACAGCGTCGGCAGCTACATCCCCGGGATCTGGGCGCTCATCGCGCTGTCGTGCGTCGCGGTGGTCGCGGTGTACCTGGGCGATCGCCGGCCCGCGCACCGGGCGACGGCCTAGACGACCCGCAAGACGACGTTCCCGACCTTGCGCTCCGTCTCGACGTACCGGGTCGCCTCGACCACGTCCGCGAGCGGGTAGCGCCGGTCGACGACCGCGCGGTACCGGCCCGTTTCGATGAGCTCCTTCAGCAAGAGGACGTCCCGCTTCGAGTACCGCGGCGGGATCGAGAACCGCACCTTCTTGTCCCCGAACCGCGCCGTCCAAGGCGCCAAGACGAGATTCCTGAGCCCGTCCGTGGCGAGGTAGCTGCCGCCTTGGGCCAGCGAGCCGCGGCATCGCGCGAACGAATGCTTGCCGACCGCGTCGAAGATGACGTCGTACGTCTCGCCGTTGGTCGTGAAGTCTTCCCGGGTGCGGTCGATGACCCGGTCGGCGCCGAGCGATCGGACGAGCTCGAGGTTCTTCGTGCTGCATACCCCGGTCACGTGGGCTCCGAAGTACTTGGCAAGCTGCACCGCCGCGGTGCCAATGGCTCCGGACGCGCCGTAGACGAGGACGCGCCGGCCCTTCTCGATGTCTGCGAGCCGTAGGCACCACAGCGCATTGAGCCCTCCGTCGCACACCGCCGCTGCTTCCTCGAAGTCCATGCCGTCGGGAAGGTGCGCGATGCGGGCGCGCTCGCTCACGCAGGTGAACTCGGCGTGCGTTCCGAACCGGAACCCGGTCGTGCCGAAGATCCGGTCACCGATCGCGAACTCCGTCACGGCCGCGCCCACCGCGGTGACCTCGCCCGCCAGCTCGCTGCCGAGGGTCCGTTGCTTTGGCCTGCGGAGACCCGAGATGAGGCGGCTGATGAGCGACACGAGCAGGCCGCTTCGCCGGTTCGCGTCACGCGTCGCGCAGTCGGAGCGCGTGACCGTCGTGGCACGCACCCTGACCAGGACCTCGTGCGCTCCTGGTACCGGCCGATCGACGTCTTCGAGCCGAAGGACCTCGGGCGGTCCGTACCTGTCGTAGACCGCGGCTTTCATGCGGTCAGAGCGTGAGCAACAGGCCGTCCTGCGCCGGCTCGAGCTCCAGCTCGCCGAGGTGCGCCTGCATCTCGCGGCCGAGGTGGGTGAGGATGATGCGCCCGCAGTCGAGCTGCGCGCGGTTCGTGATCAGGTCCTTGTAGCTGAGGTGTGCCGGGTCGGAC